>NZ_JBFRSX010000014.1:0-74470 GCF_041473835.1 Vibrio sp. 10N.222.55.A1
CTAATCCGCGATGAACCTTTTTATTTACTTAGCGTTTTATGTAGCTAAGCTTAGACTTTCTTGAAGATGATAGAGGTGTTGATTCCACCAAAAGCAAAGTTGTTGCTCATCAAGTATTCAACATCCAATTCGCGACCTGAGCCCGTGATGTAATCGAGCTTGCCGCACTGTTCATCGACATTCTTAAGGTTTAGGGTTGGGCTGAACCAACCGCTATGCATCATCTCTAGGCTGAGCCACGCTTCAATTGCACCACATGCACCAAGCGTATGGCCAAAGTAACTCTTAAGAGAGCTGATTGGTACTTCACCAAAGATATTCGCTGTCGCGTTACTCTCTGCAATATCACCTTTTTCAGTCGCAGTACCGTGCGCAGAAACATAGCCAATCTTCTCAGCTGGAAGTTGTGCGTCTCTCAATGCTTTCTCCATACAGATTTGCATGGTTTCCATCTGAGGTTGAGTCACATGAGCCGCATCACAGTTGCTCGCAAAACCTATGATTTCTGCGTAGATCTTTGCGCCACGAGCAACAGCATGTTCGTACTCTTCAAGGATCAGGGTTCCAGCGCCTTCGCCGATAACCAAGCCATCACGCTCGCTGTCGTATGGGCTAGGGGATTTCTTGGGTGTGTCGTTTTTTAAACTGGTAGCGAAAAGGGTATCGAAAACGGCAGACTCAGTTGGGCATAACTCTTCACCACCACCGGCAACCATTACGGTTTGGTAACCATGCTTGATCGCTTCATAGGCGTAACCAATGGCTTGGCTTCCTGAAGTACAGGCGCTGCTGGTGGGAATCACGCGGCCACGCAGACCAAAGAACAGACCTACGTTTACCGCGGCTGTGTGTGGCATCATTTGAACGTAAGTGGTTGCTGTGATTGCTCGTGTCGACTTCTCGTTCAGCATTACTCCGAAAGCACCAACCGCATCGGTACTGCCAGTTGAAGAGCCGTAAGCGATACCAGTTTCGCCATTGGTCAATACATCGTGACCAATTAAGCCGGCTTGCTCCAATGCATTCTCAGTCGCAACGGTAGCTAGGCGTGATACACGGCCCATGCCACGCACTTGCTTACGCTTGTAGTGTTTAGGCAGTTGGAAGTCATCAATAGGCGCGGCAAGTTTTGTGTTGAGACCATCATATTGCTCGAAGCTTGGCATATATTGAGTCGCATTTTCACAGGCCTTTAGCTTAGGCTCTATCTGTTGCCAGTCGTTACCAAAAGCAGTAACACCAGACATTCCAGTTACAACAACGCGGCGGGTCATACTAAGCCTCCATTTACTGAAATCACTTGGCGAGTTACGTAGCCTGCAATATCAGACATTAGGTAGCTGACTAGGCCGGCTACTTCTTCCGGCTCACCCATACGGCGCAGTGGTACTTGAGGAAGTGCATGATCTTTCACGTGCTCGTCAACCATACCTGTGTCAATTAAGCCAGGAGCGACACAGTTTACCGTGATCTTGCGTTTTGCGAGTTCTAGAGCAAGAGACTTAGTTGCGCCAATCACCCCCGCTTTTGCTGCAGCATAGTTAGTTTGACCACGGTTACCCATAATGCCGGATACCGACGCTAGAGTGACGATACGGCCACCTTTACGCTTTTGAACCATAGGCATTACACAAGGGTGAAGTACGTTGTAGAAGCTATCTAGGTTGGTATGGATCACACCATCCCACTCTTCTTCCGTCATCGCGGGGAATGCAGTGTCACGAGTAATGCCCGCGTTGTTCACTACACCATAGTAAGCACCATGTTCAGCGATATCAGACTCAAGCTTTTCGCGACACTCGCTTCGTTTGCTGATATCAAATTGAATAAGACGTCCAGCGCCACCCAGTTCGGTGATCGACTTTAGCGTCTCTTCAGCACCTTGCTTGTCACCCATGTAATGAACGGCGATTTCAAACCCGTCTTTCGCGAGTTGAATAGCGATCGCTTTACCAATACCTTTACTGGCACCAGTGACTAAAACCTGACGGCTCATGATGGGCTCCTAGTTTTCATTTCTTGTAATTTTTGTTCGGTCGGCACGTAGACGTTGAGTTGGCATTGAGCCACTAACTCACCTCGGTCTTCGACTCTTGCGGTAAACACAGCCATACCGCTGTCTTCCATCATCTGTTCGGCGTAGATATCAAGGGTCTGACCTTGAGTAAACTCATCACACAGTGATTTATAGCGACGAGAGCCGAGTAAGAATCCGATTGGGGGCGTGGTGCCGTTTTTAAGTGCGTGATATCCAGACCATGCCGCTACAGACTGCGCCATAAACTCGATTCCAACATATGCTGGTACCGTTTGAGATTCGGCGTCAAAGAACAGATTATGGTCACCAATATCGACCTGACAGTGGATCGACAACGCCTCTACGCTGATAGCACGATCGATTAATATCATCGGATCATCGTGAGGGAGAAGTTGGTCTACAGAAGGGATATCAGTCATTTACTACACCAAAAATCAGGCTAATGTTGTTGCCACCAAAAGCAAACGAGTTGCTTAAGATGTTCTTTGCTTTAAGTTTCTGTGAACAGTTTACCAAATCAATCTCAATATCTTCAGCTTTATCCTGACATTTTTGTAAGGGAAGCGGTAAGTCATATTTCAAAATATGCCACGCAATTGCAGCCTCAATCGCACTTGCTGCGCCTAGAGTATGCCCGGTCAGCGGTTTGGTAGAACTGACGGGAACCTTGTTTGCAAAAATACGATGAATGGCTTTACTTTCCATCGAGTCATTGAGTGGCGTTGCTGTACCATGTGCATTGATATAACCAATGTCTTCTGCGTTTAACTGTGCAGAATGTAACGCTTTTTTCATTGCTTGTTCAGCACCATTGCCTTCAGGGTGAGGCGCTGAAATGTGGTGTGCATCAGAGCTGTCCCCACAGCCCAATAAGGCAATGTTTGACGTGTCTTGTGCTGCATTAACACCGGCTAACTTTGTTTTGCTGAGCAACATAAATGCCGCTGCTTCTCCTATGTTGATACCTTCTCGGGTTGCACTAAATGGCTTACAATGTGTTGTTGAGAGTGCTTCAAGACCGTGGAAACCATTGAGTGTCAGCTTACACAATGTATCCACACCACCCACTAACACGGCATCAGCCATACCTGAATCTAATAAGCGCTGGGCGGTCAGAAATACGCGGCCACTGGATGAGCAAGCCGTAGATATGACGTAGTTTGGCCCCGTTAATGCGCAATACTGGCTAACGAACTCTGAGGTATCACCAAGCTCTTGTTTTGAGTAATGGTAATCTGCTGGAAACTCGCCGTTTGCCAATTTTTGTTTGAAGACTGCTTCACCATCGGAGATCCCAGATGTGCTGGTGCCAATAACAACAGCAATTCTATCTGCGCCAAACTGAGATTTGGCTTGCTCGATAGAATCTTCAATTTGGTGAAGAGCCGACAGCGCCAGTTGATTGTTGCGAGTGGCGTATTGCGTAAGATCTGAAGGAATCGGTGGTAGTTCACCCGCGATCTGACCAACGACAGTGTGTTTACCATCGTTCAGCATATCGTGCACTTCGACCATATTTGATTCACGCTCGTCTTTTAGACAGCCATGAATATCGGCAATCTCTGAGCCTAGCGCTGAGTGGAAACCACAGTCTTGGATGTAAATAGGCATAGTGTTCAACTCTTACTTGGATTGTCGACAATCGTTGAGTTCAACGTTTGTACGGTGATGTTGTAGCCCAGGGTCAAATGTTTGAAAACAATGTCGCCTGCCGTTTTGTGTGTACCAGGATCTGTTTGGTAATCAATTTGAATGATTGCCTGTTGGTTTTCATCAAATACGGTTCTTGTTTTGTCGGTATCGACTAGGTGCCAACCTATGCTTTGTAAAGGCTGAGCCCATGCTTCAGCCGGCCATAAGGTAAGCATTAAATTAAATAGCACCTGTTCAGGTTGTGGCAAAGTTGCGCCAAGCCCAGACAAAACCTGCGTATCAATTACTTGATTCTGGTATTGCAGCGATAGAATGCGAGTACCCCAAGAGGAGAACCCCGCCAAAACCACTTTACCTGGTGTGACTTCGACTTGAACCGGAAGCTGCTGTGTATCATTTTCCCACGTAGCGCTAATCAACTGACTGGCTGTTAATGAGTATCCCAGTTCAGCTGGCAGTGGTAGTGCTAGATCGGTGTCTTGATCGATAGACACGCTCGCACCACTTGGCTGCTGAGAAACCATCGAGCAGGCACTCATTAGAATGCCCACTAGTATGGCGAAGGTTACCTTTAATGTCTGGATCATCTAAAAGCCTCTCGAGTAATTGGTCCTTCTACGTTTTTACTACTGTTGATCGCGAGTGGAGAAAGCAGCCAAGCGACAAAGATCCCTGTCAGAACCGTCACCCCGAAGCTATGAATAGCATGAGTCTGGCTCAGCGACAGTAAGCCGAATGAAAGTAGTGTTGTGAGACCTGACAAGGTGATCGCAAATAAGGTGCTCAGCGATTTCTTTTGCTCAGCAAAGAACAGGGTGTAGTCTATGCCAATCCCTAAAATCAGAATCAAACCAAGCAGGTTAAATAGGTTCAGTGTCGAGCCTAAAATGCCCGTGACCGCCAAACCTGCTACGCCTGCAATCAATGAAGGCAACAGCATTAACAGGCTTTGCTTCACACCATAGCGCCAGCCTAACAGCATGCCAATAGCTGCCAATGCTATCAATAACAGCTCGGTAATCTTGACGCGGTACTCAGCAAAAAGAGAGGAGATTTCATCCGCTTTATTGAGGTGTTTCACACCTTGCTTCTGAGCAAAATCTGACTCCAACCACTGTGAGAACAGCTCAGCATCAGTGACGTCTTTTATCAAAATGACCGACGCTGCTTGCCCGTCGATAGGTTTTAACCAAAGTGGTCGAACAGGCTCTGAGACTGGAGACTCCAAAAATCCAGATACCGTGATTGGTTCGAATTTTGGTAGTTCTGGAAACGTAGACCAACCGAGAGAGCTTTGTAATATATGGCTTTGTTGACTATAGAGTTGTTCAACCAACTGATAGTTATCATGCTGTTCTTGTTTACTTAACAAGTGTTGATTGATGCTGCGATACCCGGAGATACCTTGGCTATTGACCAGCGAATCTAAGCTTGTGGTGATTTCTGTCAATTTTTTGAGTAGCTTTTGGTCGCTCTGAGCTGTGACCAAAAGCATATTTTGACCACTGCCTAACCCTGATATCTCAGTAATGGCTTGCTCTTGTTGTTTGAGTTGTTCGGGCATAGCCTGAAGCTGGCGAATATCGTCGTCGTAACGAATTTGACTGAGTGACATCAAGCTAACGACAGTCACTGTTAACGGTAAGCCAATTCTAAATTTTTGGTTGCTCCAAAGGCTTAACCAAGTATGCCAAAGTTTCGACAGGGGAAGAGGGCGCTCTTGGCCTGGTTTTACCGCTAAAACGGGGTACCAGCACACCACACTGGCGTAAGCTGCGATCAGTCCAATCGACGAAAACAGAGCCAGTTGCTGCAAGCCTGGGAATGGCGCAACCAGTAGCCCTAAGTATCCGATTAAGCTGGTGATTAAACCTAGAGTGATGGCAATGAAAATATGCTTTAGGCCTTTATCGCTCTGCCAGTGGCTTCCTGCGGCCAAACGGTCAGTGAGATAGTGAAAAGAGTAATCGATGGATACGCCAATCAAGCTAGCGCCAAACACCAAGCTGAATAGATGCACCTTACCAAAGATAGCGACAGTGCTTGCCAGTGCAACCAATAATCCTGTACTGATTGAGAGTAAAGATAAGGCAAGTGGTAGCGCACTACGAAATGTCAGCCACACCAATAAAATAACGCCTGCCAATGAGCCCAAACCAATGGTACTGATTTCTGATTTCGCGCTTTCGGTACCGTAATTGGCGTAGAACACCACACCAGTATGCTGCACCTTGACGCCAAATTGTTTTTCGACCTCGCGCTCAATTGAATCAAGATCTGGAAGTTGTTCTTGAATCGCCAAGCTATAAGGTGAGTCCGCCAGAGTAGCCGTGACTAAAATATGAGTTTGCTCATTCGACTGGGCCGTGAGATAGCCCTCTTTCAGAACAAAGTTACTTGATTGGACGCCAATAGCACTGATGTAGTCGCGAAATAACAAGAATGGGTCGAGAGATAACTCTGCTGCAGTGACGCCTGAGAATGGATTGTACAGAGACTGAATGACATATTGAGCTCGCGAATCAGGCGAGTGTGTCAGCGTCTCTTTTTGTTGTTGGGTCAGCAGTTGAGATCGGTGACGAAAATAGAAATCGCTCCACTGGCTTTGAGTGCTGGCGTTGATTTTACCTTGAACTTGCTTAAACAGAGTTGGCTGACTTGAAAAAGTTCTTTGGTTGAGAGCTTTTTCAAAAGCGTCGGTCGCAACCATGGTTTGTTCGATATCGGGAGCGCTTATGATAAATACCACTTGCTCGCTCATCGAGCTGGATATCTGCTGAAAGGCTTGCTCTACCATTGGGTCTTGCTGGTTTTCGGGCAGTAACTTTAGAATGTTGCTTTCAATCGGTACCGACGAAGAAAAAGCGAATTGTTTGGTCAACAACCCGCTAAACAGCATTACAACAACAAGCCAAACAAGGGCAAGACTAGAGTTGGAATTGTTTCGCTTCAGCATCTGATAATACTTCCGGTAGATGGCTTAACTGACTGAATTCGATCACTGTGCTATCTCCACGAATCTCTTTCAACTCAATACGTTCAATATCGCTGTTGCCTTGCAGCGTGATAGCCTCAAACACCGCATTCATCGGTGCATTTTTGGGCTTTAGAGTCAGTGTCCATGCTTGTACATTTTCATCAGAGCTGGTGTTAGTTGCGGGCTCAAAATTGAGTGCGAACTGTTCCTGAAGTTTTTGCGTGTCCCCATGAAACACTGACAAGAAGATATGGCTGAAATAAAACGCCATTGGATTTTCTTTGTCGGTGATGATTTTTGCGGGTTGATCGGCAAACCTTTGGCTCAGTTTGTTATCGGTGAGCACTAAGTTCACGGGAAACGGAGTGGTTTGTGTCCAGAGTAAGCCACTTGATTTGTCTAACAGAAATGTACCTTGTGACGTTAAAGGCTGGGCGAACATCTCCATATTGCGTGTTTGAGTGAACTCACCACGCACAATACTATTTTCGCTGAGCACCGTCTGCAGCTCTGAAATAGAATTGACAGCAGCAGAGTTTTCTTTGGCGCTTACAAGGCCGCTTGCCATCATCGCAGTAAGTCCAATTAGCGCGATATTGATGTATTTGCGACTGCGTTTAAACAGATTCATGGTTCACCTGCTGTGGGTTAGAGGTTTGTGTTTGATGTTCAGTTGCTAGAGGTAAGCAACCAAATTGGTGCCAGTGTTCGACTTTGTCAGTAAACACTTTGGGTGAGGCAAAGCACATCTCTTGTTCTTCGATGGTGACGGCAACCTGCATGGTGTGAGCACGTGTCATTCGAGCACCGGTTAGAGCATCATGAATTTCATAATCGACGCGCAGGCGATTTTCCCACTCGGTGAGTTTCGCCGTTACCTTAATCTTGTGATTAAACGGTATCGCCTTAATGTATTTCACGCGGGTATCGATGATAGGCCACATGTAGCCAGAATCCTTCATCTCATGGTAGTTGTACTCAATCTTATCCATCATGATGCGCCTAACTTCTTCAAAGAATCGGAAGTAGTTGCCGTGATAGATCACGCCCATTGGGTCGGCATCTTGGAATGAGGTGATAAGCGTCACCTCAGATTGTAATGGGTGAAGGATTTCAGACATAAATCGCTCTCAACAATATTGCGTAAAGGGTTGGCTACTTTATGAGTAAAGTGACCAGTGCTGACTTTGAATACGAGCAATGAAGTGGCGTAGATCGCCTTCAAGTGGTCGATCTTCTACGATAAATTCAAACTCCTTAAGCACTTCGTCGCGAATGTGCTTGAGGTTCTCACTCATGTGGTGCTCATCAAGCTCATTGTGGCGCTTACGAAGTTCGAGTGCTTGTGTCCCCGCCAGTAGTGACGCTGCTGCCACTTGTTCGGTTAGCTCTAGAACGCGTAAACAGTCACGAGCTGCGATGGTGCCCATACTCACTTTATCTTGGTTGTGACACTCAGTTGAGCGAGAGAATACGCTTGCTGGCATGGTGTGTTTCAATGCTTCTGCTGTCCAAGCTGAAACGCCAATCTGTACTGCTTTAAAGCCGTGGTTGATTGGCTTACGTTCGCCTTCAGCACCCGTTAGGTTGAATGGCAAACCGTTGTTGAACTTGTAGTCCATCAGCTGAGCCATTTGACGGTCAAGCAGATCAGCAAGGTTCGCAACTGCAGTTTTTAACGTATCCATCGCCATTGCAATGTGTCCACCGTAGAAGTGTCCACCGTGCAGTACGCGCTCATTATCACCATCGATAATTGGGTTGTCGTTGGCACTGTTTAGCTCGTTCTCGATCATTTGGCGTAGCCAAGGCAGAGAGTCTTGAACCACGCCGATAACATGTGGAGCACAGCGCAGAGAGTAACGATCTTGGAGGCGATCACTGTTACGTGGCGGGCGATCCGCTTGCAGATCATCACGCAGCCATGCAGCAACTTGTTGTTGACCAGGATGAGGTTTGACTGCAAACAGCGCTTCATCGAAATGGAAGTCATTGCCGTGCATACCGACTGATACCATAGCGGTGATCTTAGTTGATAGCTGAGCTAGATATTCCGCACGCTTGTAAGCGATACAAGCTAATGCCGTCATTACAGACGTACCATTCATCAACGCCAAGCCTTCTTTTGGCTTAAGTTTGATAGGGCTAATTCCTAACTCTTTGTAGACGTCACTGGTTGGGCGCACTTCACCTTTGTAGATTACATCACGCTCACCAATCAGTGCTGCGGCTAAGTAAGACAGAGGTGTTAAGTCGCCACTGGCACCCACCGATCCTTCTTGAGGAATGCGTGGTGAGATGTCTTGGTTGATTAGGGTAACGATCTGGTTGAGTAGATCGTGAGTCACACCAGAGACACCTTGTGATAACGAACAAAGACGAGTTGCAAGGACTGCACGAGCTTGTTCGTGAGACAATATTTCACCTAAACCACAGCCGTGAAAACGTGTTAAATGCAGTGGTAGCTCGTCAACTAGGTTTGGCGGAATCGCAACCGTACATGAGTCACCGTAACCCGTCGTTACACCGTAAATCACACCTTCTTCTTTCAATAGGCGTTCTAAGAAAGCGACACCACGGTCGATCTTAGATGTGAATGCTTCACTTGTGTTCATCGAGGCTTTTGCGCCTTGTGAGATAGCGACAACATCCTCTATCGTGAGGCGCTCGGCACCAAAGGTGATGCTATTTGGATTCTTTTTCGTCATGGTGCTTGCTCAATGTCCAAAAATTAAAAAAGTTGTACCACTGAAGCGGTGCTTGCAGTGTGTAGTGCTGAAGTCGATTTGCGTATTTTTGCACGACTTGCTGTAAAGATTGTTCGCGAGTCTTTCTTGGTAGCTCGATCTTGTTGCTAAAATGCTCGAAATAGACATTAAAATGCGGCTTAGATTGTGAGTCGTCACGTAACCCAAACAGCAAAAATACGGGTGCTTTGAGAACCGAGGCTAACATAAATGGACCTTGAGGGAATGGAGCTTCCTTACCTAAGAACTCAGCCCATACTGAGCGGCTCTCTTTGCTGGTGGAAGTTCGATCGCCAACAATCACGATCCATTCGCCTTGCTCTAGTTTCTGTTGTAACAAGATAGCGGTATCAGGCCCCATCGATGTCACCTGAATCAGATTTAAATCAGACTGCGGGTTAACCGCTTTCATCACGGAATTAAAACGTTCGGCGTGTTCTGTAAAAACCAGGGCGTTGATTTTGATGTTCGAGTGTCTGCGACCTAAAGCTCGGCACAGCTCAATATTGCCAAGGTGAGATCCAAGGATTAGCACACCTTGCTTATTTGCCACCATGCTCTCGAACTGGTCTTGGCCATGAATAGTCAGGTTATCTGCCGAGAAATCACCTTTCCATGCCGCGAGCTTGTCGAGCATCGTATGGCCAAATGAAAGCAGATGGTTGTAACTGGTTAGTTCTCCGGGGAGCTCAATATTTTGCTGTTCCGCATAGGCTTTTAATTGGAATAGATATTGTTCGGAAGCGTTTCGCGCACGCTGGCCCGTCAAGTGGTAGTAACGCATCACACCACGCAGAATGAGGTTGAACACACCGCGACCTAACAAGGTATAAATGGCTAATAACAGCTTAATGCCTAATACTGTGCCGCGTTCTTGAGTGCGGGACCAGTGTGGTTGTTCAGAAGCTTGCGGCTCTGAATCAGTCGATAAATTTGGGTTATTATCAGCTGAATCGGATTTGAAATGGCGAGCAATCAGTTTTGGTGCTCTTGGCAGCATGCTGAAGAATAGACGTGTATGCATCCAACTGATTTTGACGTTATCCCACAACGCATCGAAATGAGAGATGCCGTTCTCAGGATAGATAACGCGCGTTTCAACGAAGTCTATGTCGCAACCTTCCCAATACAGGCGAACCAAAATCTCGATATCGAAGTCCATTCTCGAACCAACATCGTACTTATTCAACACAGTTTGAGTTTGGTTGATAGGATACGCTCTAAAGCCACACATGCTGTCTTTAATTGATAAAGAAAGGGTTTCTATCCATACCCAGATATGTGTCGCGTAGCGCCCATAGAGCCTTGCTTTGGGTACGCTGTCGTCGTAGATAGGCTGGCCTGATATCAGACGTTGTGGCTTAGCTTGTGAGGCCTCAATCAATGTTGGCAAGGCTTCCAGGTCGTGTTGCCCATCAGCATCTATCTGAATAGCGTGGCTAAAGCCTAGTTGCTGCGCTTTTTTGATTCCGGCTTTTACTGCGCCGCCTTTACCTTGGTTCTGTTCAAGCGTCACCAAGGTTACGTTTGAATTCTCTGCTAGGGGAGACAGAAACTGTTTTGTTGTGAGTTCACTGCCATCGTCAACGATGATGATCGGTAACTCAAAATGATGAAGTGACGACACCACAGCCGGCATGGTTGCGCCATGGTTAAAGCACGGGATAAGGAAGCAAGCCTTGTAGCTGCTTTCTTTTGTGTGGTGTTGAGAAGTAGCCTCGACGGGAGCGCTATTCACTTTTTTCTCCCAGCTTCATTTTGCCTGAAGAGTGGGTCTGTTCACCGTTGTTTGATGTGTAACTAAAGCTCAGCTTGTCTTTGTCAGCATCCCATTTGAATGATAGCTGGATTGTAGCGTCAGGCAGGATAGGCTCTTGGAACTTAATGACTTCCATTCCTTTAAAGAAACCAGGAACGCCTAACTCTTGGACTGCGTAGTGAAGTGCCCAATCAATTTGCGTGACGCCAGGTAGAATAGGGAAGCTCTTGAAGTGCCCATTAAAGTCGGTGATATCTCCGCTAACATGAAGTGTCAGGGTCGATTCATTTTCTACCGTGTCTACAGCAATGATGTTTGGTTTTCTTTTATCCATAGGGCGTGCTTAGAATCCTTGGGCAAATATTGGTTCTTTGACAAAAATATAAAAAGATAATCTCAGTGTAAAATACGATCAGCGGTTTCTATGATTTTATTAGCTGTTCTATGTGAGATGTTAATCGCTTACCTTGGCTGTTGAGGGGGATCTCATCGACAACACGGTATTTTCTCGGGATTGCGATTGGCTCTAACCACTTTCTGAGTTCTGTACGCAGCATCAACCAGAATTTACCTTTGCTCATGGTCGATAGAGCGGCTTGGCCTTCATCTGATAATACCAAAACAGAGGCTAATATTAATCGCTCAGGCTCCTCAAATGGAATAACCACGCACTCACTTATCCAAGGCAGTTGCTCCAGTCGCTTTTCCACTTCAACCAGTGATACTCGCTTTTCTTCTATCTTGATCACTCGGTCCGTTCGGCCCTTCAATATGAATTGATTCTCCGAGACCATCTCGCACTCATCAGAGGTTTGATACCAGTTATTCTTATCGATGTACGGCGACAATAACTTAATGCAACTCTCACTGTTGAGACTAGCCTCAATACAGGCAAAAAGCTGCCAAGGCGTTTGAGCGCTCTCTTGCTGACGAAATGCGATGCCACCGGTTTCTGTGCTACCAAAGACTTCAATCGGTAAATGACCAAGCAGATCTCGTGACTGGTGAGCCGACTCGGTAGGCAATGGACCACCCGAAGAGAAGATTCCTGCAAGTTGTACCTTGTTGGTCTCATGCTTTAATCGTTTAAGTAGCGCTGGGCTGCTGATCAGTACACAGTTTTGATTTGCGTGAGATAAGATCTGTTCTGGGTATTCAAGGTTGTGTCGAGCAAATGGAACACCAGAGCATAGTGGCCATAAGATTCTAAACAGCAAACCATAGATATGTTGATGAGAAACTGTGCTTTGGATTTGGTTTCCCTTGAGTAACTCACCCCAGTTCTTGTGTAACTGAGCGGTCTCAATATCGAGGTGCTCTAACGTTTTATCTATCGCTTTTGGCGTGCCACTTGAACCTGAAGTGAACAGAGTTAATGGGACTGTTGCCAAATCAATGGTCGTAAGATTCTCGGTTAGAGGTTTTTGTGCTTCAGTGTTTGAATCCAATAAGGTTTGGATATTACGAACGTCATTCACCTCAACTTCGCCAATCGAGTTATCAACTAGCAGGCAATCAAACTGCTTACTTAACTCAGCAAGCGCACATGGCTGGTAGTTGCCCGGTAAGATGATGTGTTTGTTGGCTGCTGTACATGCCAAAAAGGCCACCGCAAATAGGTAGCTGTCTTGGGTACAAATCGCGATTCGTTGAAAAGGGGATAAAGACAAAAATTGTACGAGTTGAGATAAGTCGTCGTTAAATGTTTGCCACGTAATCTCGCTATTGTCGTCAAAGCAGACAATAGATTCAGGGGCTCTGTCCTGGCTAAGAAGCTCAGACAACGAGGTGTAAGATACGGTTTGGGTCATAACAATTTAACTCTGACGAATGCGCTGTCTTACTACCCACTCTCCTGCAAAGAGTAACCCTGCAAACAGATAGCTGAGTAAGCCATTGTATAGGGTCCATACTTCTAGCGGTTGGAAGCAGGTGTAAAGGGCAATAGAGCCATTGATAACAAAGAACAAGCACCACACTTTGGTGACTTTTCGTGTGTAATCAACGCCACTTTGCGGAAGTTCAGGATCTTGAAGGCGAGCAAGACGTTCGATAATCGTTTGTGGTTGCCATAGGCTCGAAGCGAATACAACCAGCATACAAACATTAACGATAACGGGATAATAGGTTAGCCAGCCGTGTTGCTTAAAGGCTAAGCCTAAAGCCAGCAGAACAATACCGGCACTTCCACTGATCCAAGCTAGGTGTTTTAGCTCTTTGATTTTAGCCTGACCGCCGGTGAAAATGCGTACAGCAAAGATAGCGGCTAAGGCAATACCAACGGTTTGTAAGCCAAACTTGTTGAGTCCAAAGTAAACCGCTATTGGATAAGTGAAAAGTATAATTGCCGACAGTAAAGTCAGCAGAGGACGCATTAGGCGTCCTTCAATAGTTCAACCACAGATTCGACAACGTCATTAACGGTGCGCACTGCTTTGAACTCTTCAGGTTTTATCTTCTTACCTGTGACGTTCTGTAGGTGAACGACCAAATCAACGGCATCAATGCTGTCTAGGTCTAGATCAAGATAGAGATGAGCTTCAGGGGTGATATCTTCAGCGTCAAGCTCGAACAGCTCAATAAGCGCATCTTTAACCTGGTTGTATACTTCTTGTTGGTTAGCTTGTGTCATAAAGATCTGTCTAGTTATTCGTTTGAGAAGAGATGTAGTTCGCTAGATTTTCAACTGACGCAAAGTGCTGTCGAGTGTTTGAATCATCTGCATCGATAACAATGTTGTACTTTTTCTTGATAGCAAGGCCAAGCTCAAGGGCATCGATAGAGTCTAGTCCAAGTCCATCACCAAATAGTGGAGCTTCCGTTTCAATCTCATCAATGCTCATGTCTTCAAGGTTCAATGCGTCGATGATCAGTTGTTTCAGTTCGTTGTGTAATGTTTCCACTTTGGCCTACTTAATGCTTTATCTGAATGCTGCTTTAAGGGGGCGATTCTACATTATATGAGGTATTTTCGAAATGCCGATATCGCCTGTTATGTTATTGATACGCTAAATGTTTTCTTCGGAAGGGAAAATTGTTTGTGCAAGATGATGATTAAGGCGCCTTGCTGCCGAAGTTAAATTATTTGAGCCTTCAATAAATGGTTCGACTTCTATTTTACCTTTCACCGCGACATGAAAAAAGGGCTTCGACGCAGGAACTTGATACCATTTTTTCTCTTTCGTTAAGAATGTCGGAGAAACCGTAATATGAATCACGCGTAAATCGGTTTGTGTTCGAGTCGCGATTTGTGCCGCCCCACGCTGTAAGGATGGTTCAATTCCTGGCGTTGTGCGAGTTCCTTCGGGAAAAATCAGCATGACATTGCCACGTGAGAAGCGTTCTTCACAGCGCTCTAAAAGATCGTCAGGGGCTTGGTTCGGTATATAACCTGCCGCTTTGACAATCCTTTTCATAAAAGGGTTTTCCCAAATGGCCGCTTTGACGAGGCAATCACATTGAGGAAGTTGAGAGGCGATCAGCACATAGTCAATCAAACTTGGGTGGTTGGCGACGATAATGCAGTTACGGTCGTTACGCAGTAGTTCTGCACCATCAATTCGGTAATCGATTGCTCCGGTGAACTTCATGATTTGGCAAAAGGCGTTGAATGAGAAACGAATCAATCGCTGTGCTTTAAGCTCTCTTTTAATGGTGTTGGAAGTCGTTAGCGCGATAGTGGGTAAGATTAAGAAGCTTAATACTAAGCCACCTAGACCAAAGATGGTAAAGCACAGCCCTGTCGCGAATACTCGCCAATATTGGTCGATTTTGCTCATGATTGTGGACCTGTCTCGGTGTTATTTACCCAAGACCAAGTTTGGTGCTTGCCGGCAATAGCCCACTTATTTGCGCCCAATAAGATATGTTGGAGCGTTTGTAGCCCTTGTGGTAACACGGAAGGTGCTTGGTTGGCTTCTACTGTTCTAGTAATAGAATATTCACTGCCAACGCTGAGCACTAAGCCCAGAGCATAATCCGTATAGTCTTGTGTTTCGTATTCTTGGTAAAGCTCAGGCAAAGGCTGGTCGAAGTCAATGACGAGTACACGATGTGACGGGTACTGATGTAGGTAAAGATAAGCTTCGATCAGAGCGTTGTGGAAAGTATCTTGGCCGGCCGCAATAGAGGTCAGAGGGATTGGTGCTTTCGCTGCGATGGTAGTTAACCCTGCAGCTGTATTATGCACGGACTGTGAAAACGCCATTGGCGAGGCATCATCACCTTCCAATATCGACTGGATCAAGGTTGCGGTTCGGTGCAGTTCACCATGTCGACTGGCAAAAACCAGATAATCAATCGAGTTGTCTTTTAAGAGTGTCAATGCAGTTTGAACGGCCAATTTACTTTGTAGGCTCATTCGGCGGCGCATCATCGGTGGGATCGCTTTAAATTCAGTTGAGCCATCTTGTGGCCAATCTAAATTAGTGCTCCACGCTTGCCATTGGGCAACAGAATTGAGACCAGCCGAATTTGCAGACCATTTCTCAATATTAAACGACATTAATTGGGATTGATTTGACATAGAGTATTGATTTGCTTTGAGTCTAACTAAATACTATGCGCGCTTATAAATAAACACAGATAAGGAATTTAAATGAAATTACTAAAAATAGCAGTTTCAATGTTATTCATATTCGTTCTTGCAGGATGTGGACGCGTCCAACCTGTAATGAATGTTGAGGATACTCCAGTTGCACTGAATCTTCAAAGTAAACAGGTTAAATCAGCTATTTCTGAATCTGCTGAAAATCGAGGCTGGTTGGTTTCAGAAATAAAGCCTGGTTTGATCCGCGCTGAATTGTATGTTCGTTCGCACCACGCTGTGGTTGAAATTCCTTATAGTGATAAGTTTTACTCTATTCTTTACGTTGAATCAGAGAATTTGAAGTACGACGATGGTGAAATACACCGTAATTACAACCGTTGGGTTAATAACTTAAACGTTGATATTAAACGTAAGCTTGCGCAAATGGCAGCTGAGTAACTCTCTATTATTTAAAGTTAGGTTTTTCGTGTCGGAATATAAATTAGATCCATTCAACGCATTAGAAGCAAAAACAGAAGCGCAGAAATTGTCTTTCGCTCCGATTGTTTTTCATACTGCTCGTACACTTCGTGATTTAGGCATTTTGAAAGCGTTAGATGACGCGGGCAACGAGGGTTTACCAGCAGAGTCTATCTCTGAATCGACCGGTGTCTCTGAGTACGGCGTGAAAGTCCTGCTCGATATGGCGTTAAGTGCTCATATTGTGACTTGGGAAAAGCCTAACTACAAAATGGCTAACCTTGGTTTCTACCTTCTGCATGATGGTATGACTAACGCAAACATGGATTTCACAGCCGATGTTTGTTATGCCGCGATGATGCATCTAACAGAAGCGATTGAAGAAGGCACACCTGCAGGCTTGAAAGAGTTGGGTGATTGGGAAACCATTTACCAAGGCTTGTCTCAATTGCCAGAAAAAGCAAAAGAGAGTTGGTTCAAGTTTGATCACTTCTATTCGGATCGCTCGTTCCCTGTGTTACTTGAAAAAGTCTTCAGCAAGAAACCTAAGTCGCTGGTGGATATCGGCGGCAACACGGGTAAGTGGGCGATGCAATGCTGCAACCATGATGCGGACGTTGAGGTGACGATTGTTGATTTGCCACAGCAGCTAGAAATGGCAATGGCAAACGCGGCAAAGCATGGTCATCAAGAGCGAGTCACGCCATTCCCAGCGAATATGCTCGATAAACAGCAAACTCTGCCAACGGGCGCGGATGTTTGGTGGATGAGTCAGTTCCTTGATTGTTTCTCGCCAATGGAGATTCTGAGCATATTAAAGCGCGTTCGCTCTCATATGTCAGAAGACGCGACTGTCTATATCCTTGAACTGTTTTGGGATGCACAGAAATACGATGCGGCTTCTTATAGCTTAAACGCGACGTCTCTCTACTTTACCTGCTTGGCAAATGGCAACAGCCGTTTTTACCGCAGTGAAGATTTCTTAGAGATCGTTGAAGAAGCGGGCTTTGAAGTGGTAACTCGCACCGACGATATCGGTCTTGGTCACACGCTTCTTGAATTGAAAGCTGGCGCGCAATAAAAATAACAAACATGGCTTAAATAATGAAAAAACTATCAACTCAAGTGGTGATCATCGGAGCTGGGCCATCAGGGTCTATTGCTGCGTCTTTACTTCATAAAAAAGGCATCGATGTTCGAGTGATTGAAAAGAGCGTATTCCCTCGCTTTTCTATTGGTGAAAGCCTATTACCAGCTTGTATGGAAGTGATTGAACAGGCTGGGATGACTGACGCAGTGATCAACGCTAACTTCCAATACAAAGATGGCGCTGCCTTTCGCAAAAATGGCGTTTATACGGCGTTTAATTTTGAAGACAAGTTCTCTTCTGGCCCTGGAACTACGTTTCAGGTTCAGCGAGGTGCCTTTGATAAGGTTTTGGCAGATACGGCTGAGGCGCAGGGTGTCTGCATTGATTACCAACATGAGTTAATGGGCATTAATTTCACCGACGACAGCACCATTTTAGATGTACAAGTGCTGGGTGGAGAGCGTTATCAGATAGAAGCGCAATACGTTCTGGATGGCAGTGGTTTTGGTCGAGTGCTACCAAAAATGCTTAACTTGGCAGAGCCGTCATCGCTCCCTCCACGCAAAGCTATTTTTACGCACATTAACGATCATATTGCAGAGGTGGATACCGATCTTGAATATGACCGAAATAAAATTCTTATCTCTGTGCATCCAACCAACCCTGATGTTTGGTATTGGTTGATCCCGTTTAGTAACGGTGTCTCTTCGTTTGGTGTCGTAGGAGAGCCTAAGTTCTTTGAGTCCTATCCAGAAGACAAGATTGCTGCAATTAAACAGCTGGCAGCGGAAGAGCCGGGCTTGGCTGAGATACTGGCAAGCGCCGAGTATCCAAACCCTGGGGGTGAAATTGGTGGCTATTCTGCCAATGTAAAACATTTGGCGACGGATAAGTACGCGTTGCTTGGCAATGCCGGCGAGTTCCTTGACCCGGTGTTCTCGTCAGGCGTGACGATTGCGATGAAGTCGGCACAGTTTGCGGTTGAGTGTGTCGAAAAGCAACTTAACGGTGAGAAGGTAGATTGGGAACGCGATTATGCCGCTCCTTTGATGGTTGGTGTAAACACCTTTAGAACGTATGTTGAGGGGTGGTACTCAGGTACTTTGCAGGATGTGATTTTCTATCAAGATCCAAATCCAAAGATTAAGCAGATGGTGTGCTCAATTCTGGCGGGTTACGCATGGGATCAAGCCAACCCTTATGTGAAAGAGTCTAAGCGCCGATTGGCGACACTGGCTGAGATATGCCGAAACTAGGTAATCGATTTTGTATGTAGCAATACTCTAAATTGCCACGATGGATCGTCATAAATTAAAAACAGCCGCAATGTGCGGCTGTTTTTGTATCTGAAAAATATGGGCGGTCAGCTTAATCGGATTTAAGCCTATTTTAAGTCGATGCTGTTCAATCGTCCCATAAATATAAGTAGATCAATTACGTCTTTGTGAGCATCAAGCAGCGCACGTTTGGTTTGGCTATAAGCTGCAAGTCGGCCGTGCTTTCTGATTGAACATACCTTGGTTTTGTACTTGTAGTCACCATTCTCAGAGAAGACGCGCCACTTAGCGATGTAGCACTCGTCGCGGTGCTCAGGATCACTCTGAGTTGGATTTGGCTTGAATACAATTTTGGGTTCTAAACTATGAGGCAGGCGCGTCATCAGGAAGGGCTCTTTGAGGACTTTGGGCCAAAATTTACCCCAAAGCTGTCTGCCCAGTTCATCTCTTAATTTAATGGTTTTCTTTAGTGCTTTGTCTTCACCCATACGAACAAAACCGACCGACCGATGCAGCACCGTATCTTCGGGAGTATGGATGTGGATCTTAAAAGCGGTTTTACCTTTCGAGATAAAGCGGTAACCGGTAGCACCAATTAGATTATTCTGACTCATAGTTTGCTAAGTGATGATTATGTTATTAATAAGATTACGCCAAATACTGCAAAACCGAAACTAATACCCATGAAAAAAATAAAGCCTTAGCATCTTTGCTAAGGCTTTATTAGAAACTCTGAGACGAGAGTGTCGCTAACTACATGATTTTCTGCATCACATCACCAATTTGAATGCTTCCCGCAAGGCTTGGCTGATCAATCGTGAGTTCCGCTTCGTTTTCATAAACGCGAGAAACGGTCAGTGTGATATCGCTTTGAGATACCTTATTACGTGGCAAGCCGCGTTGGTCGATAAACGAACCTGTGTGCCACAGTTGCAGTTTGTCACCTTGTTGAACACCATGCATTCGACCTAAATCAATGGTCACCGTGTTACCAAATACCGCTGCCACCTCTGGAAGCGTGATCTTACATGACACTTCAGATTCCAAGTCCAACATAATATTGCGGCTAACACGCAGCATCATACTGCCGTAGGTTGATGCCCAGAAACGAGCACTGCGGGTGTCCACTTCACTGGTCTTAGCAAATGGCCACTTTGCCACTTCACGATAGCTACGGTTGTAAACCTGATGTCCTGTTTTACCATCGAAGACTTGCATCTCTAACGCAAACTGACGATTGATGATGTCGTCTTTCAAAAGCTTGGATTCGATGGTCGCGGTTAAATCGGTAATGTCGCCACCAATGATGTACTGCGCGCCAGTGTCTTGGGCGATCATCTTGATCACCTCTGGTCGACGCTTGTCGATATCGTAATTGGTCGTGCCAACGGAAACAAAGCTGCGAGACTCTTGCGCCAGCTGTCGGTCCACGACATGGCCAAAATCATCACCAATGTTATAGATTCTGCCCATTACAGCTTGCTGAGGGGAGGTCACATCAATGTTGCCGACTAAAAATGTCTTCTTGTATTGGCTCTCATGGCAAGCATTTGCCGAAGGATAGATATCGATCCTTGCGGTGATCATTATATTGCCACTGCGTTTTTTCTCTTTCTCTACCAAGATGTAGCGCACTTCATGATTGGTAAATTGAAACTCTTTCTTGTTTGCGTCGAGGTACGGCGTGAGGTTGGAGATACTACCAATATCAGCACCTGAGAACTGGATCGCTTTATATACCGCGTCTTCCAGAGCATGAACCCTTGCCGTTTCCTCTGAGGATACGATGGCTGCGGTACCGGTAACTTCATACCAAGAGGCATGAGCACTGAAGCTTATGGTTATCAGTGAACTTATTGAAAATAAGTAAGAAATTATTTTTTTCATCTATTCGTTACCAGTTGGGTATAAATATTGCTTAACAAATAACTATAAGCTTGAAGCTGACTTAAGTGCGTTTTTCTTAATCTGAACCATTAATGAAAAGCAAAGACTGTTCCAACATTGTAATCCATTGAAAAGAATAATGGTGAGAACATATTGGAACAGGGAGCACTAAACCTATCTGGAGATAAGAGAATGAAAAAATGGCTCGTAGTAATGAGTGTCATGTTGTTGACCTCATGCGCTTATTCGCCAATCTATAACGGCAAGTCTGAATATTCAGGCAGTCAGTTTATGTTGATGGATAGCCCTCGTCATACCATGGATTTCTTCGTGGAAAGTATGACCGAAGATTTGATCATTTCGAATACAAGTATTTCAGCGAGAACGCCAATAGCAATTACTTCGTTTGTGGACCTGCAGCACATGGACACAACGAACTGGCTAGGCAACTCGGTATCAGAAGGTTTCATTCATCAGTTTCAGCGTCGTGGCTTCAAGGTTGTTGATTTCAAAACAACAGGTTCTATTCAAGTGACTCATCAAGGTGACTTTGCGTTAAGCCGCGATTGGAAAGACTTAGCTCAAGAACAAGACGTACAGTACGTACTGACAGGCACTATGCTTCGCCAAGAAGGTGGTGTGTTAGTCAATGCTCGTGTTGTTGGCATGCAAACTCGCATTGTCGTGGCGACGGCACAAGGCTTCTTGCCTGCAGACCGTATTGGCCGTGACCTAGATACTCTCAACAGTATTCGAACTCAAGATGGCGTGATCATTCGTTCCGATCCAACGATCAGTCAGCCTTATACTGTTATTCTTCGCCCTTAGGAGTTCGAGATGAAGAAGTTAATGTTTGTTGTTGCCGCTTTATTGCTTGTTGGCTGTCAGCCATTGCAGAGCATGAGACCTGATGATTTCTTAGTGGCTGTTGGCTATGCGAGTATCAGTGAGCAGAAAGGTCGTAACGACGAAGAGAGACGTATCCGCGCGATGAGAGCCTCTAAGATCGATGCTTATCGTGAGCTTGCTGAACAGGTTTACGGCATGCGAGTAAGCGGTCGAGCAGAACTTGAAGATCAACGGCTTGGTACAGAGCGTACGTCAGGTGCGGTTGATGGTGTTATCCGTGGCGCAGAAGTGGTGCGCAGTTACCCTGTGGGTGATAGCTACGTAACAGAGCTTCAGTTGGATATTCGCAAGATGGATCAGCTACGTAACTACGGTGAAGTTCAGGCAGTACCTGAGAAGAGACAACAAACACTGTTCTAATTTCGGTGTTCGAATTGAATATTCAGTGATATTGGTTGCTACTCGCTTTCCAGATGGCATATCGGCAACCAATAACTAATATGGATGTAAAAGCGGCAAGTATGAAAATACTTGCCGCTTTTTTGTTTATCGATTTTGTCAGGGTGTTCAAAGGCTGATTAGGTGTTTTAATAAAAGATAACGACAGGAATAGTCTGAGATACAGATAAACGGTTAACAAGGGGTATTACTGAAGAGGAAGAGTTAACTTAACTAGGCTTTTACGTTGGTTCCCAGCGTAGAGATAGTATGCGTTTGACCACCGGCATTGTAGGTCATGCCAATTTTTCCGTGACTTTGCTGCATCATATTGCTGAGTTTTTTGAAGCTAAGGTGCGCTCGATTTAAGGCTTCGCCATTCACAAGGTTCGCTTGCTGGCAATCGTGCACTATGGACTGGATCTTAGTGACTAACTGAGCAAGTTCAGGATTCTCGGTCAGTTCTGAGATATTGGTATGGGTCGCGATTCGCTGATCGGTTGATCTTAATTGTTCAACAAGGACTACTTTTTCTTTGGCGATTCGCTCAATATCGTTTGATTGTCGGCTCGTAATAGCGGTTTTCTCTGAACTTAGTAATTCAGATAAGGCTTTGGCATTTTGAAGTTGAAAATTAACTAAATCTGCTAGTGCCGCCATAACGTAAACCTATTCATAACCTCGTGTACTTTAAGACAATAACTTCAATGAAAAGTTAGTGTTTTCTTAAAGGCCTTTTAATTCATCTTCGAACTTGATCATGTTGTCAGCCAGTTTCTCTGGATCGACAGTGTATGAACCATTCGCAATTGCTTCTTTGATCGCTGCTACTTTCACAGAATCAAAGCTTGGCTGTGCTGCCATATCTTGGTGGAGCTGACCAATCGCTTTGCCTTGTTGGCTCAGTGAAACTGCATCTTTGCTTGCTGGTGATTTAGTTGATACATCAGAGCGTGATGCCTCAGAACTAGAATCAGAGCGTACTGCTGATCGGTTAGTGGTCGTTAGGGTTTGCCCTGAACGAATATTATCAATGCCTGCCATAGTTAAGCCTTTTTCTTCAAAAATGGGAACCTGTACAGTCAATATCGACCAAGGGTTCGAATACTTTAGCAATTTTTAGCTCAATAGTCGAAAAGGGACAAAACACCGCAGCCGTTATATTTGGCGTTAGAGTTGAGGGTGAAATCGCTAACGATACCGTCAATTTAGAAGTAAAGAGTTAAAAGTAAACCGTGACTTCAGACATGCTGGTAACAATTCCTTCAATTATACGCTGTGATTTGTCATTTTTCACTCTTACTTGATCACCCATAGAGCCATCGGTAAGCGCAGTCCCTTTGGTGGTAATGGTCATGCCACCTTTTACTGCCTGTATGATAACCTTCTCGTTTCGGCAGACGACACAGATATCACCTCTTTCTACAACATCGCCCGGTCTTAGGTTCTTTTTTACCTTAGCGCCGATGACTTGTTGTGGGGCTGTGAAACCTTGGCGACGAAACTTGTTAAGAGAAATCATAGCGGTGGTGACATCGTATTGACCGACGATTTCGCCTCTCGCGAGTGAACGAGTGGTGGTGACAAGGGGCACCGACATCGAAAGACGCACGGGTACATAAACACGCCACTCATCAGGAACACATTGCACTAAAACCGTAATACTGCTGCGGGTATTGGTGGTGGTTGAGGCGCTGGTCTCTAAAGGCACTGGGCAGTCTGTCGCTTTGATTCTTGAGTCAACATTTGCTGAATTAACAAAGAGTTCGCCACCTTGTGGCTGCTCAACTGTATCAAGGATATGTTGCTCCGCTGCAGACTGAATCATCTCAATTTGTTCTGGGGTCGCAGCTTGTACAAAAAAACTAAACAATATTGATAAAATGCCGATAAACTTAGCGACAGTTTTAAAAGTAGCTCTACACATTGCTATGGAAAGAGGTGGCAAATTTGTTTTATAATACGTCATTCCGTTTCTCTGGTGGTTCGTAGCCTGCAGTAGACTAACACTTTTTATACAAAAAAGTTTGATATGGAGATGAGCTCATGACGGGTATTCTTGATTCGGTGAATCAGCGTACGCAACTCGTCGGTCAAAACCGATTAGAATTACTAACCTTTCGCCTAATGGGGCGTCAGCGTTACGGCATTAATGTCTTTAAAGTAAAAGAAGTGCTGCAATGCCCTAAGCTGACAAAGATGCCAAACTTGAACCCACTGGTTAAAGGTGTAGCACACATTCGTGGCCAAACGATCTCTGTGATCGACTTGAGCTTAGCGATTGGTGGCCGTCCTACAACGGATATTGAAAAGTGTTTTGTGGTTATCTCTGAGTTTAACCGAACCATTCAAGGTTTCTTGGTAAGTTCAGTTGAGCGCATTATTAACATGCACTGGGAATCGATTCTTCCGCCGCCAGATGGCGCAGGTAGAGCTAACTACCTGACAGCGGTAACCAACATTGATAATGAATTGGTAGAAATTCTTGATGTTGAGAAGATCCTTGCAGAAATTTCTCCTGTTGATGAAACAATGGACAGCAAGATTGCTGAAGATATTGCGAAAGTAGAACAAGAGAAAGAACTGGTTCGCCGCATCTTGATTGCTGATGACTCGACCGTTGCTCGTAAGCAGGTTCAACGTGCTATTGAGTCGATTGGTTTTGAAGTTATCTCGGTGAAGGATGGTAAAGAAGCCTACGAGAAGCTGATACAGATGTCATCAGAAGGCAGTATTTACGATCAAATTTCATTGGTGATTTCTGATATCGAAATGCCAGAAATGGATGGATATACGCTGACTGCTGAGATTCGTCGTCACGCCGAACTTAAAGATTTATACGTAATTTTACACTCATCGTTGAGTGGTGTATTTAACCAAGCCATGGTTGAGCGTGTTGGAGCTAACTCCTTCATCGCTAAATTCAACCCAGATGAGCTTGGTGCAGCTGTAAAAGCTGCGTTAACTAACTAAAAGAGACATTAATGACTGCTATAACAATAAGTGATCAAGAGTATCGCGATTTCAGCCGTTTCTTAGAATCTCAATGTGGCATTGTATTAGGTGACAGCAAGCAGTATTTAGTGCGCAGTCGTCTAAGCCCATTAGTAACGAAGTTTAAGTTAGCTTCTTTGTCTGATTTGTTGAGAGATGTAGTAACAGGTCGAAACCGTGAGCTGCGTGTGGCTGCTGTCGATGCCATGACGACGAACGAGACACTTTGGTTCCGTGATACTTACCCGTTTGCTGTGCTTGCGGATAAGCTTCTACCGGAAATAGCGGCAAATAAACGTCCTATTAAGATTTGGTCTGCGGCAAGCTCTTCAGGCCAAGAAGCATACTCAATGGCAATGACGATTCTTGAAACTCAAGCTCGTAAGCCAGGTATGCTGCCAAATGTATCGATTACCGCAACTGACATCTCAGCAAGTATGTTGGATATGTGCCGTACTGGCGCTTATGACAACCTTGCATTGGGACGTGGACTTTCTCCAGAGCGCCGTCGTACTTTCTTTGAAGATGCGGGCGATGGCCGTATGAAAGTGAAAGATAACGTCAAGCGCATGGTGAACTTCCGCCCTCAGAACCTGATGGACAGCTATGCATTGTTAGGCAAGTTCGACATTATTTTCTGTCGTAACGTGCTGATTTATTTCTCGCCTGATATGAAGTCAAAGGTACTTAACCAGATGGCAAATAGCCTGAACCCTGGTGGTTACTTACTGTTGGGTGCGTCTGAATCGTTAACAGGCTTAACCGATCGTTTTGAAATGGTTCGCTGTAATCCAGGCATCATCTACAAATTAAAGTAACGAGTGGCACCCATATTAGGTGTAACGTTACCGTCTAAATTTAAAACCCAGCCAAGTGCTGGGTTTTCTTTTTCCTGCTTAAGCTATATCTTTAAGTCAGAGTGACATTCCAATTTACTCTATTTTTTGGCTTGTATATTGCAAGTTTACCCACGAGTAACCTGTAAAAGCATTGATAGATCGCCTCGTTTTAAAAGTTGGTATATATATTGCTTTGGTTATTTCATAACAGTCAGTTCTTGAGTTGAGGTTTACATGGCTATTTCTTTTGACAATGCTTTGGGCATTCACCAGCACACAGTTGGTGTACGTGAGCGTAACGCTGAGGTGCTTTCCACCAATATCGCGCAAGCAAACACGCCTGGGTATAAAGCAAAGGGACTAGACTTTAAGAAATCACTGCAAGCGGCAAGTTCTGGGGCAAGCATTGGTCTTAGCCGTACAGATGGTCGGCACATTTCTGCCTCAACAACGGTGAACGGGGAAACGAAGTATCGTATTCCTACCCAACCTGATACAGGAGATGGCAACACGGTTGATTTGGATTTGGAAAGAAACCTTTTCATGCAAAACCAAATTAGGCATCAAGCCTCTCTCGACTTCTTAGGAAGTAAGTTCAAGAATTTAACTAAAGCGATTAAAGGGGAATAATTAGATGAGTTTATTCAATGTATTCAATGTGACTGGTTCTGCGATGAGTGCTGAATCTGTTCGTCTAAATACGACCTCGAGCAACCTTGCGAACGCGGACAGTGTAAGTAGTTCTGCTGAAGAAACTTACAAGGCTCGTCACGCAGTGTTCGGCGCTGAGTTAAATAAAGCACGCAACAGTGGTCACACTGTGCCTGTGAAAGTATTAGGTATTGTGGAAAGCGATAAGCCGCTAAGCGCGGAGTACAACCCGGATCACCCATTAGCGAACAACGAAGGCTATATCTACAAGCCTAATGTCAACGTTATGGAAGAAATGGCAAACATGATTTCGGCATCACGTGCGTACCAAACGAACGTACAGGTTGCTGACTCGAGTAAACAAATGCTGCTGCGTACGCTGCAGATGGGTCAATAAGGATAAGGAGGTAGCACATGGCTGGAATCAACAACAATGTTGGTCAAAGCGGCTTGTCCTATGTTGACCAGCTGAAGAGTCTTCAAGATGGCGCTAAAAAGCCCGATGAAACAACAGGTAAGCAGGATCTTAAACAAGAAGATTTCTTATCTTTGTTGACTAAGCAACTAGCACAACAAGACCCTTTCAAGCCGGTTAGCAATGACCAGATGATTGCGCAAATGGCTTCATTTGCGACTGTAGATGGCATTGGCAAAATGAATACACAGTTTGAAAGCTTGAATTCATCAATGACCTCTAACCAAGCTCTTCAGGCCTCCTCTTTAGTTGGGCGTGATGTATTGGTTCCTGGTGCGGCAGGTGTAAAACCCGGTGATGGCGGTATGGCGGCAATGGTTAAGCTTCCTCAGGCAATGGACAATGTAATGGTCCGTGTTGAGAACGAAGTTGGCCAATTGGTTCGCACATTTGATATCGGCTCTAAACCATCTGGTGATACACGTGTTGAATGGGACGGAAAAGACGAAGACGGTAACCCATTGCCGGCCGGTAAATACAACGTGAAAGCGTCGGGTTTGCTGGATGGCGAGAACACAGAGTTCCAAGTTTCCAGTTATGCGAACGTGAACAGTGTGCTTCTTGGTAAGGGCGATGGCAACGTACTACTCAATCTGGCTGGTTTCACATCGCCAGTACGACTTGCTGAAGTACTAGAAGTTGGTAAAGCGTAGCTCTTTATTGAGTGACTATGCTAGCTAGATAGATTAGGAGAATAATGGAATGTCATATGTAGCTTTAAGCGGCCTATCCGCTGCACAATTAGACCTGAATACAACCAGTAACAACATTGCGAACGCGAACACATTTGGCTTTAAAGAGTCTCGTGCCGAGTTTGGTGATGTTTACTCAAGCTCGTTGTTCACTAACGCAAAAACGACGGCAGGTGGCGGTGCGCAAGCTAGCCAAGTGGCGCAACAGTTCCACGAAGGTTCAAGTATTTATACGAACAACCCAATGGACTTACGTGTAAGTGGTACAGGTTTCTTTGCAGTATCGAAAGACCGCATGGTGCCAGAGATTAACGAATTAACGCGTAATGGTGCATTTCACCTAAACAAAGACAACTACATGGTTACCGCTAACGATGAGTTTCTTTTAGGTTACGATGTTGATCCAAACTCGGGTGAAGTTCTTTCTTACGCGCCAAAGCCTCTCGACATTCCTGCTGAGTTTGGTAAGCCAAAACAGACAGAAAACATTGAAGTAGGGGTTAACCTTCCTGCAAACGGTGATCTTAAAGACCCGGCTGCATTTAACTTCAAAGATGCTGATACTTATAACCGTGCAACGTCTTCGACGGTATACGATTCTATGGGTCAGTCTTACAAGTTAACGACTTACTACCTCAAAGATCAGACTCAACCAAACACTTGGCAAACGTACTACACCATGTCAGATGAGAACGGTGAAAAGCCGGTCAACATTACTGGTGGTGATGCGACGAATGCACAAGGTCATGTTGGTCACACAATGAAGTTCAACAATGACGGTACGTTAGCAAGCCTAAACAATGGTCAGCCGATTAACTCGGAACCACTGGGTGCTGGTGCGAACCCTATTGACTTGAACGGTGCTGATCCAACTCAAGTGCTTAAGTTTGGTTTAGATTCTTCAACTCAGTTTGCCGCTCCGTTTGAATTGACTAAGTTTGATGAAGATGGCGCGACAACAGGTTTCTTAACAAAAATCGATTTCGATGAGTACGGCAGTGTTCTAGGTACTTATTCAAATGGTGAAAACGTGATGCTTGGCCGTGTAGGCTTGGTTCGTGTACCAAATGAGCAAGGTCTGGATAAGAAAGGCGGTACTCAATGGGATTCTACCAACGACTCTGGTGACAAGATCTGGGGTGAATCGAACAAAGGTTCATTTGGTAGCATCAACAACGGCTCGCTAGAGCAGTCGAACATCGATATGACTCAAGAACTGGTTGATTTGATTTCTGCTCAACGTAACTTCCAGGCGAACTCGCGTTCTCTAGAAGTACACAACCAGCTACAACAGAATATTCTTCAGATTCGTTAATCGTTTAAAGCGTTTGAATCATCTGCGAATACCCAATTCAATGTTATTGAATTGGGTATTGTTGTTTGTCTTTTTATTTGCCGCCCCTATTGCCGCCCGGTAATGCCACTGGCAACAATTCTTCCTCAATGATCCTTTGATGATCACCCTTCTTGTTCGTTTTCTATTTAAATTATTGATAAATAACAGTTAAAAATATTGGCACAGTGTTTGCTTTATTAGCCCCAGAAGATGATTTTTGGAGCAAAATTATGGATCGCGCACTGTTTCTTGCCATGAGTGGCGCTAAGCAAAATATGCAAGCTTTGCAGCTACGTGCAAACAACCTTGCCAACGTAAGTACAACGGGTTTCCGTGCTGATTTAGCACAGGCACGTTCAATGCAAGCGTATGGCGAAGGCATGCCTACTCGTGTTTTCAGCATGACAGAGCGTCCGGGTCATAATTTCGCTCAGGGTAGTGTGGTTACTACTGGCCGAGATCTAGACGTTACCATTCAAGGTGATGGTTGGATTTCAGTGATGGACAATACTGGCCGTGAAGGTTTAACACGTAACGGTAACCTAAGGGTTGACCAAAACGGTTTACTAACCAACGCAAGCGGTCACTTAGTGCTTGGTGAAAACGATGCACCAATCACGCTGCCAATCCCAATCAGCAAAGTAGAAATTGGTACAGACGGTACGATTTCGGTGATTCCTCAAGGCGCTCCAGCTGAAGAATTGGCCGTGGTTGATCGTATTAAGCTTGTACGTCCAGACAACCAAAGTTTGTTTAAAGACACGAATGGTCTATTCCGTTCGAAAAACCCAGATCAGGCATACGAAGCAGATGCAGCGGTGACGTTGCTAAAAGGTGCTATCGAAGGCAGTAACGTAAATGCCGTAGGTGAAATGACCAGCCTAATTGACTTACAACGTCAGTTTGAAATGCAGGTCAAAATGATGAGCACAGCAGAGGAAATGGACAAGTCGTCTGATTCACTGCTTCGTATGAGCTAATAGAATTTAAAGGACATTGCTATGCATCCAGCATTATGGGTAAGTAAAACGGGTTTAGACGCCCAACAAACCAATATCTCAACGATTTCGAACAACCTTGCCAACGCCTCGACCATTGGTTTTAAAAAGAGCCGCGCGGTATTTGAAGATCTGTTCTACCAGAATATTAATCAACCGGGTGGTCAATCGTCTCAGAATACTGAGCTGCCAAGTGGTTTGATGCTGGGTGCCGGTTCTAAGGTCGTCGCGACTCAAAAAGTGCACACTCACGGTAACGCACAAACGACATCTAACAGCCTAGACATGATGATTGAAGGCGACGGTTTCTTCCAAGTTGAAATGCCAGACGGTGAAACAGGTTACAGCCGCAATGGTCAGTTCACACTGAACGGTGAAGGCGCGATCGTAACGTCGGGCCAAGGTTATCCTCTACAACCAGAAATTGTGATTCCTGAAGACGCGATCTCGGTAACGGTTGGTAACGACGGTGAAGTATCGGTTCGTCTACGTGGCGAGCAAAACAACGTCGTGGTTGGTCAAATTACCATTACTGACTTTGTAAACCCAGGTGGTCTAGAGCCAGTAGGTCAAAACCTTTACTTGCCAACTGGCGCGAGTGGCGACCCACAAGAGGGTGTACCGGGTTTTGATGGCCTGGGTAACATCCGCCAATCGATGCTAGAAACATCGAACGTAAACGTAACCGAAGAGCTGGTAAACATGATTGAAGCTCAGCGTGTATACGAAATGAATTCGAAAGTTATCTCGTCAGTAGACAAGATGATGAGCTTTGTTAACCAACAGCTGTAATTGGTTTATTCGCCGTTTACTTTTTTAATTAATCTATCTGTTTTTGCTAATTGACCCATTTACCACTGCCTGCTGAGAGTATATCGCCATGAAACGTATTTTTTGTTTAGCTTTGTTTATGTTTATGTCTATGTCGGGATGTGCTGTTCTGGACCCGATCGAGACTCCGGCAGAAGAAAATGCAACCACAGTGGTTGATGCTGTGGAAGGTGATAAGTCGGCGCAAGAGAGCTCTGGCATTATTGACACGCTTCGTGGGCGAACCGATCCAATTGCTGGTGACCCTGCATGGGCGCCAATCAACCCCAAGCAGAAACCAGAGCATTACGCAGCGGCAACGGGCTCACTGTTTAATGTGAACCACATTGGCAGCATGTATGACGACTCAAAACCGCGTGGTATTGGTGACATAATTACTGTAGCGTTAGATGAGAATACTCGAGCGACCAAAAAAGCCAACGCAGACATGTCTAAGTCGAATGATGCATCAATGGAGCCGCTGGCTGTTGGTGGTCAAGATCTGACGATCGACAAGTACAACTTCTCTTATGATCTGAGTAACACCAATACTTTTGCTGGTGATGCGTCAGCCAACCAAAGTAACAGCATCAGCGGCTACATTACCGTTGAAGTCATCGAAGTATTAGCTAATGGCAACCTAGTGGTTCGTGGTGAGAAGTGGATGACACTGAACACCGGCGATGAGTACATCCGCCTAAGCGGTACCATCCGTCCAGACGATATTGACTTCGAAAATACCATTGCTTCAAACCGTGTTTCTAACGCACGAATTCAGTACTCAGGGACTGGCGTACAGAAAGATATGCAAGAGCCTGGATTCTTGGCACGATTCTTTAATGTATCTCTGTAGAGCTTGATAGGACGACGACATACTGACAGCCTCTATCACTCAGCCACATTTAGCTAAGCTATTATAAATTAAAGCAATACAGACAGGTTACTCAATGAAAAAACTGACACTCGTACTATTCGGCATGCTATTTCTTGCCACCAGTGCCCATGCTGCGCGAATCAAAGACGTGGCAAAAGTGGCGGGTGTTCGTAGTAACCAACTTGTCGGTTATGGTTTGGTCACGGGCTTGCCGGGTACTGGTGAGACAACTCCCTTTACCGATCAAACATTTAACGCAATGCTGCAAAATTTTGGCATCCAATTGCCGCCCGGCACTAAGCCAAAAACCAAAAACGTCGCGGCTGTTATTGTGACTGCTGAACTGCCAGCATTCTCTAAGCAAGGGCAAGAAGTTGACGTAACCGTTTCTTCTATCGGTTCAGCAAAAAGCCTTCGTGGTGGTACCTTGCTACAGACCTTCTTGAAAGGTCTAGACGGTCAAGTGTATGCGGTCGCGCAGGGTAACTTGGTGGTAAGTGGCTTTAGTGCACAAGGTAACGACGGTTCTAAGATTGTCGGTAACAACCCTAACGTTGGTATCATCTCTAGCGGTGCGACGGTTGAACAAGAGATCCCAACGCCATTCGGTCGTGGTGACTACATCACCTTCAACCTAATCCAATCAGATTTCACAACGGCTCAGCGTATGGCTGATGCGGTTAATAATTTCCTAGGCCCACAAATGGCTTCAGCGGTAGACGCAACTTCAGTAAAAGTTCGTGCACCGCGTGAAATCAGCCAGCGTGTAGCATTCTTGTCGGCTATCGAAAACATCGAGTTCGACCCTGCTGAAGGCTCTGCAAAAATCATCGTCAACTCTCGTACAGGTACGATTGTGGTTGGTAAGCACGTTCGCCTAAAAGCGGCGGCGGTCACCCACGGTGGTATGACGGTTGCAATTAAAGAAAATCTAAACGTAAGCCAACCGAATGCATTCTCTGGTGGCCAAACGGTAGTGGTCCCTGATTCTGATATCGAAATCACGGAAGGCGATGGTAAGATGTTCAAATTTGAACCTGGCCTAACGCTGGACGATTTGGTACGCGCAGTCAATGAAGTGGGCGCTGCACCTTCTGATTTAATGGCAATCCTTCAAGCACTGAAACAAGCGGGTGCGATTGAAGGCCAATTGATCATTATCTAAGAAGGGGTAAAGCATGATTAAAAATAACAATGACATCGGCTTTATTCACGATATCGGTAGCCTAGACCGCCTTCGTCAACAAGCGGTAAACGGTGAAGAAGGTAGCGAGAAAGAAGCATTAACCGCGGCGGCAAAACAGTTTGAATCGATTTTCACCTCGATGTTGTTTAGGTCAATGCGCGATGCTAACTCGAGCTTTAAGTCGGATATGTTGAACAGCCAGAACGAGCAGTTCTATCGTCAGATGCAAGATGACCAAATGGCGAGTGAGTTAAGCGCTTCAGGTTCATTAGGCCTTGCGGACATGATTGTAGCTCAGTTAAGCGCTGGCCAAGCAAGCGATACGTCTGAAGAGAAGGTTCGCAGTGAAGGCTTTGATGCTTCATTGCAAAGACCGCAATATTCAGGCCGTTCGGAAGAGCGAGCGTCAGACGTTCAACCTGCGCAAGCAGCAAAACAGCCAGTATCCTTTGATTCTCCAGAATCGTTTGTGACCTCAATGAAGCCTTACGCGGAAAAAGCGGCAAGTGCGCTTGGTGTGGACTCGTCTCTTCTATTGGCACAAGCTGCCCTTGAAACGGGTTGGGGTTCTAAAATGGTTAAGAACTCTTTGGGCAACAGCAATAACTTATTTAACATCAAAGCAGATAGAAGTTGGAAGGGCGATAAGGTCGCGACTCAAACTCTTGAGTTCCATGGCAAAACCGCCGTTAAAGAGTCAGCTTCCTTCCGTTCTTACTCTAATTTCGAAGATAGCTTTAATGATTACGTGAAGTTCTTGAACGAAAATCCAAGATACGAAACGGCGCTACAGCATCAAGGCAATTCAGAGAATTTCATCAAAGGTATTCATCAGGCTGGTTACGCAACTGACCCTAACTATGCAGACAAGGTTTTACGAGTTAAAGCCAAGATTGATGAGATGAACTAGCGTCATAAATCAACATAGAGAGCTTGCTACTGGCAGGCTCTTTTCTTCTCCGCCCCTTCAGTTCTTACGCGTAATCCATAGTTATCTCCTTACACTTCAATAAATTATCGTCTTTTAATTTCCTATTGTTTGTGTTGGCGCATATATTGCATTTATCTTAGTAATATACGGTTGTAGTTAATCAGTTCATTCTGGTTTTGTTAAGTTTTTTGGGGGCATTATGGCGTCGGATCTTCTGAATGTAGGGGCACAAAGTGTTCTTACGGCTCAGAGACAGCTCAACACCACAGGTCATAACATTTCTAACGCTAACACAGAGGGCTATAGCCGCCAGTCTGTGATTCAAGGTGTGAATGACCCGCGCCAGTACGGTGGGCAATCCTACGGTATGGGGGTACATGTGGAAAATGTTCGCCGCTCTTGGGATCAGTTTGCCGTCAAAGAACTTAACTTATCGACAACCAATGCCGCCAACAAAGGCGATACCGAAGCCAACCTCGATATGCTGTCGAGCATGTTGTCGTCGGTCGCTTCAAAGAAGATTCCAGAAAACCTCAACGAATGGTTTGATTCCGTTAAGACTCTCGCCGATACCCCAAATGATGTGGGTGCGCGTAAGGTCGTGTTAGAGAAAGCAGGGCTTGTAACTAAAACCTTGAATGAATTTCATGAAACAGTTCGTCAACAGTCTGATTCTACGAATAAAAAATTAGATATGGGTATCGAGCGAGTTAACCAACTTGCTTACGAGATCCGTGATGTTCAGCGTTTAATGATGCGAACTCCTGGGCCTCATAATGACCTACGAGATCAGCATGAAAAGTTGATTAATGAGCTTTCTGGTTACACCAAAGTTACGGTGACACCACGCTCAAATGCCGAAGGGTTTAATGTCCATATTGGTAATGGCCATACCTTGGTCTCTGGTAGTGAAGCGAGTCAGCTGAAGATGGTTGATGGCTTACCCGATGCACATCAGCGCCGCCTAGCGATTGTTGAAGGTAAGTCTTTAAAACCGATCACCAGCAGTGATATCGACGGAAAAATCGGCGCCATGCTAGACATGCGTGACGAACATATCCCAGCAATCATGGATGAGCTTGGTCGTTTGGCGACCGCGTTTTCATATGAGGTCAATAGTCTTCAAGAACAAGGTTTGGATCTTAACGGCAACGTAGGTAAGGACTTGTTTACCGACGTGAACTCAGAGCTGGTGGCAAAATCTCGTGTCACGGCTAGCGGGCAATCGAAAGCCGATGTTGCGGTATACATTGATGATACTTCTGCCTTAAAAGGCGGTGAGTATGGACTGAAATACGATGGCAGTGATTATGTCGTGACTAAGCCGAACGGTGAGACCGTTAAGATGGCGACCGACTCTAGCGGTAGTGCTTTTTATCTTGATGGCATGCGAGTGGAAGTACGTAACCCTCCTGAACTAGGAGAGAAACTGTTACTGCGTCCAACGCGTAATTTTGCTGCGCAGATTCATATGGAAACCAAAGACCCGAAAGACATTGCTGCGCAAAGTTATGAGGCATCGACCACGTTTGCCAAGGGTACAGCGGGATTTAAAATCCTAGAAGCAGGTCAACTGCGTGAGTTTGAAGTGATTGTCTCACCAAAAGGTGAGCAGTTTGCTGTGACGGATCCGAAGGGTAACATTTTAATGCAGCCTCAACCGTATCCGCCACAAGGGCCAGTGACCATCAACGGTACAACGTTTGAGCTCACACCCGGTGCGGTGGCAAATGATAAGTTTACGGCAAACCTTGTCCCATCAGAAGGTGACAACGGTAACCTGCGTAAGCTACAAGATCTTCAAACAGGAAAGCTGTTGAATGATGGTGAGTCTACGATTTTAGACCTTTACCACAACTTGAATACTAATACGGGCTTGAAGTCTTCAACGGCAAATCGCCTGAGTGATATTGCGACATTAGAAAAACAGTCGGCTCAAGAACGTATTGCTTCTATCTCGGGAGTAAACCTCGATGAAGAAGCGGCAAACATGATGAAATTTCAGCAAGCGTATATGGCTTCTTCACGTATCATGCAAGCAGCCAATGATACGTTTAACACTATTTTGGCTCTGAGATAGGAAGGTATAAATGTTGAATCGTATCTCTAGCTTCCATAATTATCAGTCAGTACAAAACGACTTGCGCCGTCAAGAGAACAAGGTGCATCACAACCAAGCACAACTTGCTTCGGGTAAGAAGTTACAGTCGCCAAGTGATGACCCATTAGCGACGCACTATTTACAGAACATTGGTCAGCAGTCAGAACAGCTTAAACAGTATGTCGATGCGATTACTCTAGTCAGAAACCGTCTTGAGCATCATGAAGTATTGGTTTCTAACACTGAAGGCTTTGCTGATGAAGCAAAACGAACCGTGATGGAAATGATCAACGGTGCGCTTTCTCCAGAAGACCGTTTAGCTAAGAAGCGTGAAATTCAAGAACTGGCGAATAACTTCCTGCATTTAGCCAACTCTCAAGATGAGTCGGGTAACTACACGTTTGCAGGCACTAAGCCGAAAAATCAGCCTTTCTTTCGAGATAACGAAGGGAATGTGACATATCAAGGTGATGACTACCAACGCAAGATGCGTGTGGCAAGCAGCTTTGAAATGGCAATGAATGATCCGGGCAGCAAGATGTTTATGGAAATAGACAACCCGTTCGGTGACTACGAACCTCAGTACGAGCTTGAACCTGCGTCTGAGTTATTGCTCGGGCGTGCGACCAACAGCGATGAAGATGGGTCTACTTATAAAGTGACGTTTGTCGACATGCAGACGGGCAATTTCGCTTATCAGCTTGAAAAAGACGGCGCAGTGGTTGCGGCAGAAGATTTTGATCCTTCGACAGGCATTGTTTATGAAGGGCTGAATATTCAAATCAAAGGCCAAATCACTAAAGGTGATTCGATCACCTTAGAACCACGAGAGACTTTCTCTATCTTTGATACGTTCAAAGAGGCTGCTGAGCAGGCTGAAAACCCGGTATCGGATGCATCAGCAACAGCGAAACTGCACCAAGTAACTGAAGAGTTCCACGCTGCGTTTATCCATTTGACCAAGGCAAGAACCGATGTTGGTGCACGCTTGAGTACTTTGGATATTCAAGAGCAACAACATGAAGATTTCAAGTTGTCTTTAGCAAAAGCAAAAAGCAACTTTGAAGACTTGGATTACTCGAAAGCGATCATTGAGTTCAATGAAAACTCTCGAGCACTACAAGCTTCTCAACAAGCGTTTGGCAAAACCAAAGACCTGACCTTGTTTAACTATATTTAATGATCAATCGGTATTTAATGGTGGCTTGTCGATCACCATGGCGTTGATTCCTTGCCGTATGTGCTATGCCATACGTGCGAATGACGCCACAGTTTGCCGCTTTTTTGTACGAAGCATGATGTTTCTAGAATAGCGGCAAAAAACGGCAATAAGGAAGGTGAATGTTTTTCATCTTCTAATAGTAGAAAATCATAATTGCGCAGTGTTGTTTGTAAGCTTCTGATTTTTAGATAATTAAAAAATTATTTATATGATATTAAACTTGGCATACAACTTGTATCTGTGTTGGTTATAAATGATTAATACAGATCTTAAACCTTGTATAGGGTTTATCGAGTAATACACGGTCAGTGCTTATCCATATGAGAGTAAAGCTGGCCGCTTCGCAGAAAGCTTGCGAACTCATAAGGAGAGCAAAATGGCTATCAATGTAAGCACTAACGTATCTGCTATGACAGCACAACGTTACCTGAATAAAGCGTCTAATGACTTAGCGACTTCTATGGAGCGTTTGTCATCTGGTCACAAGATCAACAGCGCGAAAGATGATGCGGCAGGTCTGCAAATCTCGAACCGTCTAACCGCTCAGTCTCGTGGTCTTGATGTGGCAATGCGTAATGCCAACGACGGTATTTCGATTGCTCAAACAGCAGAAGGCGCGATGAACGAATCGACTAACGTACTACAACGTATGCGTGATCTAGCGATTCAATCATCAAACGGCACTAACTCGCCGGCAGAGCGTACTGCACTGAACGAAGAGTCAATGGCACTTCAAGATGAGCTTAACCGTATTGCGGAAACCACATCGTTTGGTGGTCGTCGTCTACTGAACGGTTCATTCGGTGAAGCTTCATTCCAGATCGGTTCTAACTCTGGTGAAGCAATGATCATGGCTCTGACAAGTATCCGTGCAGATGACTACCGTATGGGTGGTACTACGTTCGATTCAGAAAACGCGAAAGATAAGAACTGGGAAGTGCCGCCAACAGCGAGCGATCTTAAGTTCGAATTCAAAACCAAAGCGGGTGAAGACATCGTTTTAGATATCAATACCAAAGCGGGCGATGATATCGAAGAGCTTGCGACTTACATTAATGGTCAGTCTGATCTTGTGAACGCATCGGTTACTGATGATGGTCGCATTCAACTGTTCGTTGCTGAACCTGACCTTGACGGCCCAATGTCTATCTCTGGTGGTCTAGCGTCTGAGCTAGGTATTAAGAGTGAAGGCCGCGCAACCTCGGTTCAAGATGTTAGCTTAACCAGCGTTGCGGGTTCACAGAACGCGATCAGCGTGATTGATTCTGCAATGAAGTACGTGGATTCACAGCGTGCTGATTTGGGTGCAAAACAGAACCGTCTAAGCCACAGTATTAATAACTTGGCAAACGTACAAGAGAACGTAGACGCTTCAAACAGCCGAATCAAAGATACGGACTTTGCGAAAGAGACGACGCAAATGACCAAATCACAAATTCTGCAACAAGCAGGTACTTCAATACTTGCTCAAGCAAAACAGTTGCCTAACTCTGCAATGTCATTATTGCAATAGTTATTGGTTGAACTTGCTGCTCGTGTTCAGACGTGAGCCATGCAGCAAGGGAAACTGGCAAGCATACTTACTATTGAATGTTTAGCTCTCTCATCTCTCACCTGCTATCCATTTTTGCAGTAAGAATGCAACGGCAAGTCGGAAATGTGTTCATTTCTCGATGATCTCCACACAGGCTCTGACGCGCCAACTAGCCCCGGTTCTCTCAAAGGAAAAGGGGCTTTTTCCTTTCTGTATTTCTTGTTTTTGCTATTTATTTTCCTGTGAACTTTCTCGCACTACCTTTTCCAAATCTCTATTTGATGGTTCTTCTTCACGACAAATAATGTCATCTATTACACAAGATTTGCGTAAGTCAGAGATCTTTGGCGATTGATCATTTCTCGACCTTGAGCCATTTAGAAGGCGGTTCGTACGCTTTCTGAACAGATTAAGATCTTTTTCCAATTGAAATCTATCGCTGTATTAGAAAATGATGAAAATTAAGTTGTTGATAAATATTAGATTAATGTTTTTTTTGTGGTTTTTTGAAAGTTTTTCTAAAGCTTCTGATTTTCGCGCCGTTATTAAAAGTAACTTAGAGATAACTACTTGGTTTTCCGAGACGTCGGAAACCGCTATACCGGAAAATCAATTGGAGAAGTCACCATGGCAGTGAATGTAAATACAAACGTTTCAGCGATGACAGCGCAACGTTACCTAAACAACGCAAACAGCGCACAACAAACATCAATGGAGCGTCTAGCTTCAGGCTCAAAAATCAACAGCGCAAAAGATGACGCTGCTGGCCTACAAATCTCGAACCGTTTGAACGTTCAAAGTCGTGGTCTTGATGTTGCTGTACGTAACGCGAACGACGGTATCTCAATTGCACAAACAGCTGAAGGTGCAATGAATGAGACGACTAACATCCTGCAACGTATGCGTGATTTGTCTCTACAATCTTCAAACGGCTCAAACTCAAAATCTGAGCGTGTAGCGATTCAAGAAGAAGTAACAGCGCTGAACGACGAACTGAACCGTATCGCGGAAACGACGTCTTTTGGTGGCAACAAGTTGCTTAACGGTACTCACGGTACTAAATCATTCCAAATCGGTGCAGACAACGGTGAAGCGGTAATGCTTCAACTGAAAGACATGCGCTCTGATAACGCTCAGATGGGTGGTAAGAGCTACCAAACTGAGAACGCGAAAGATAAAGATTGGAACGTTCAAGCAGGCTCTAACGACCTAAAAATGTCGTTCACTGATAACTTCGGTCAAGCACAAGAAATCGACATCAGCGCAAAAGCGGGTGACGACATCGAAGAGCTAGCAACGTACATCAACGGTCAACAAGACTCTGTTAAAGCGTCTGTAACTGAAGACGGTAAGCTACAAATGTTTACTGGTAACAACAAGGTTGAAGGCGAAGTGGCATTCTCTGGCAGCCTGGCTGGCGAACTAGGCATGCAACCTGGCAAAGACGTAACGGTTGATACTATCGACGTAACATCAGTTGGCGGCGCACAAGAGTCTGTAGCTATTATCGATGCGGCACTTAAGTATGTAGATAGCCACCGTGCTGAGCTAGGTGCTTTCCAAAACCGTTTCGACCACGCTATCAGCAACTTAGACAACATTAACGAGAACGTTAACGCATCTAAGAGCCGTATTAAAGATACCGATTTCGCGAAAGAAACGACTCAGATGACTAAGTCTCAGATCCTTTCTCAAGCTTCAAGCTCGATTCTTGCTCAAGCGAAGCAAGCTCCGAACTCGGCACTTAGCCTACTAGGTTAATCGATTAAAAAGCCACGTTGACTATAAGCGTCAACGTTAGGCTTCCACAAATTAGCTCGTGGTGAGAGATGAGCGCTAAACAGACCCAGCTTCGGCTGGGTTTTTTATTGCCTGCAATTTGGAGAAGGGGGGAGTTTTGGTGTTGGTCGTTGATTGGAAAGCGAGATTCCCTATCACGCTCGCTCCTCACTGTAGGGAGTGACGGGAATTGGGAAATGATGGTTTCCTCGCTTACTACATCGAAGCAGTCTTTCGTCACCCCAGAATCGAGTAGAACGAGATATCAGGGATCTCTTCTGACTTTATATTCAACACTACGCTCATTAACTTAAATAATGGGGCAACTTTAGCGAATGTCGCCCTATTAATTGAAGCCCGATCACACTTTCCTTTGTTGTTGAAAAGAATATGAAAAAAAGCGCATTTTTTATTAAAGCTTCTAATTAAGGCGCCGTTAAAGGGATTGAGAGAAATGATATGTACCAATGTAAGGTGAGAGAGACACTGGTGCATAAACAAAATTGACATGTATTAGTGTGAGGTGAGAGTCACATAAGTACATTAAAAAATGCCTAAAGGAGATCAACTATGGCGATTAATGTAAGCACAAATGTGTCTGCAATGACGGCTCAGCGCTACCTAAATAGCGCGGCTGAAGGTACTCAAAAATCAATGGAGCGTTTGTCTTCTGGCTATAAAATCAATAGCGCAAAAGATGATGCTGCAGGCCTACAAATCTCTAACCGCTTAACGTCGCAAAGTCGTGGCCTAGATATGGCTGTGAAAAACGCGAATGACGGTATCTCTATTGCACAGACAGCTGAAGGTGCAATGAATGAGTCAACCAACATTCTGCAACGTATGCGTGACCTTTCTCTTCAATCTTCAAACGGTTCGAACAGCAAATCTGAACGTGTTGCGATCCAAGAAGAAGTCTCTGCTCTAAACACAGAACTTAACCGTATCGCTGAAACGACCTCTTTTGGTGGTAACAAGCTTCTGAACGGTACTTACGGCAGCCAATCTTTCCAAATCGGTGCTGACTCAGGTGAAGCAGTAATGCTATCTATGAGCAACATGCGTACTGACACTCAAGACATGGGTGGTAAGAGCTACGGCGTTACAGAAGGCAAAGATGCTTCTTGGCGTGTAGGTGCGGGTGCTGATTTAACAATCAAATACAACGATAAGTTTGGTGAAGCGCAAGAGCTATCTATCTCTGCTAAAGAAGGCAACGATATCGAAGAGCTAGCAACTTACATCAATGGTCAAAGCCAAGACGTTAAAGCGTCTGTGGGTGAAGGCGGTAAACTGCAACTTTTCGCTTCAAGCCAAAAAGTTGAAGGTGATGTTGAGTTTGGCGGCAGCCTTGCGGGCGAACTAGGTATCGGTGCTGGTAAAGACGTTACCGTTAACGATATCGACGTAACTTCTGTTGCAGGTGCAAACGAAGCAGTATCTATCATTGATGGTGCTCTAAAATCTGTTGATAGCCAACGTGCTTCTCTAGGTGCTTTCCAAAACCGTTTTGACCATGCAATCAGCAACTTAGACAACATCAACGAAAACGTTAATGCGTCTAAGAGCCGTATCAAAGATACCGATTACGCGAAAGAAACAACAGCTATGACGAAGTCTCAAATCCTACAACAGGCGAGTACTTCTATCCTAGCTCAAGCAAAACAGTCACCATCAGCAGCTCTAAGCTTATTGGGCTAAACTTACCTCGGTAAGTAGCGGTAAACTCTACTCTGGGTAGAGTTTTACTGTTTGGCTCATAAAGGAGGGAGGGAGAGTGTTATGGAAATATCATCCAACGCATCGAACATCCAGCCTTATGGCTCACCTAATGGCATTAAAATTGCAAGCGATGAAGGTAGTAGTGCGTCGAGTCTTTCGCGACTAAAAGAAGCAACATCTTATGACAAGGTAGAGAAATCGAAAGAGGAAGCTACCGAAGCGGCGATTCAATTAGCTCAACATAGACAAGAGTTAAATGATGAAGAGCGAGTCAAAATGGTGGAGAAGGTAAACGAGTTTATCTCCTCTCTCAATAAAGGTGTGGCTTTTAAGGTCGATGAAGAATCTGGGAGAGATGTGGTTACCATTTATGAGACCACAACCGGTGATATTATTCGCCAGATCCCTGATGAAGAAATGCTTGAAATTCTAAGACGCCTAGCAGCCCAAAACTCGAATAGTCGAATATTTGAGGTGAAGGTTTAAGTCGTATTATTGAGGTGATTTAATGAGTTTTGGCCCAATGGGGATTTCGTCTGGCATGGATATCAATTCCATGGTCAGCAAAATTGTTGATTCGGAGCGTGTACCTAAACAGCAACGAATCGACAATGAACGAACGCGAATCGATACCAGCATTAGTGCCTATGGAAGACTCAGAGAATCCCTTGATTCGATGAAAAACCTGATGACAAACTTTCGTCAGGAAAAAGCTTTTGCTGTGCGAACAGTGGAAAGTACCGATGAAGCGCTTGTCTCTGCAACCGCGACTACCGAAGCGATCGCTGGCAAATATGCCATCGATGTGTTGCAGCTTGCCCAAAGCCATAAAGTGGCTTCTGATGTACTGTCAGAGGACATGAAATTTGGCCCAGGTAAGCTGCAGGTTTCGCTTGGTGATGACAGCTTTGACGTGCAAGTTGGCGACAGATCGAGACTTATCGAAGTTGTTCGTGGTATCAACGGTGCAGATAGCAACCCAGGCGTTCGTGCATCTATTATCAACGATGTCGAAGGTCCAAGACTTATTATTGCCTCGAACCAGTCTGGTTCAGATCAGCAGATCAGCATTAATGTTGAGTCAGATGCTGCCAATCCCTTAAAAAAACTCGAATACAAAACGCTTGAAGAACGTGTTAAAGCGCTAGAGAAAGCGCGCGTTGCTGCTCAAGATATTCTAGCTCTAACCCCTGCAGGAAAAGCCGTTGAACTCATCGATGAAGTGATCGCTAGCGATGACCCAAATGCGAATGAAACACTCGATAAAGATGGCAATATCATCCCAGCAGCCCAAACCGATTCTACTTCAGATGTTGACGGAGACTCTAAAAGTCTCAGCTACGGTGAGCAAGCAGCCGCCGACGGCCAAGCCGCCCTAGACGCAGCTCAAGCAGCAAAGTCTGTGATGCCTGAAGATAATATCCCTGGCTGGACTGAAACCGCGTCAGGTACGCTTTTAGATTCTTACTACACACCAGAACTTGAGCTTGATGAAAAAGCGATAGAGAAGGCACCCGATGTGCCGGGGTGGTCAAATGCTGCCTCAGGTACTCTGACCGATTCATACGTGACACCGAAAGAAGCCCAACAAAAGCTTGAGGCTGAGCAAGCGCGTATCGAAGAGAAGATTTCACAAGAAAAAGCGGAGTTGGCTGAGAAAGTTCAAAAAGGCGAACTCACCGCAGAGCAAGCCAAGAAAATTGAGCGTGCCAAATTAGAACCCGAAGAGCGCGAGCTCTTAGAGAAGGTCGATAAAGCGCAAGCAGATCTTGAACAAGCACAGCAATCTTTTGATACCTATAGTGGAATGACTGAAGTTCAGGCTGGCCAAGATTCTATGGTTGTCCTAGATGGTGTTGCTCAACTCTCTAGTAATAACAATGTGATTGAAGATGCCATTGAAGGTATTGATATTACGGTGAAAGGAAAAACGCCAAAAGATAAGCCGCCGGCAGAAATTGGTGTGGAGTACGACCGTAACAGTGTTCGCCAAGATATCGAATCCTTTGTGAGCTCTTATAACCAGTTCTATCAAGTGTCGAAAGACCTCGCGGGTGTTGATCCAACGACTGGTCAAAAAGGCCCGCTCTCTGGTGACAGTACAGTGCGTAACGCCGACTCCCGATTGAAAGGGGTGTTCTCATCAAGTATCGAAGGTGCGCCAGACAATCTAAAGTCTTTGACTGAATTCGGTATCACCACCACAAGACAAGGCTCGCTAGAAATCAACTACGATATGCTTGACCGTCAACTCAACAATAACTTTGATAAGTTGGGTGAGTTCTTTGGTGGCAACAACGGTTTCGCCAAAAAAGTGGAAGATGCGATTCAAGGTATCACAGGTATCACGGGTTCAATCCGTACTAGAGAAAAGAGCTTGGTCGAGCAAAACTACCGTTTGGTTGATGACCAAAGCGCGCTCGACCGCCGCATGGACAGCCTAGAGAGCCGTACCCACTCTAAGTTCACAGCCATGCAAGATGCGACCAGTAAGATGCAATCTCAGCTGGGCAGTATGATGAATGCGTTGGGCTAATAGATGAATAGCCAGCTACAAGAGCTTTGTGAACTCGATCAACTAATTATCTCTAAACTGGAATTTAGTGAAATTAATGCTGAAGAAATAACGCAGCTTGTCGATAACAGAGAACAGTTATTGCAAAACGTGCTTCAAATAATCGACTCACATCCCGACGTTAAGCAAAGTTCTGAATGGTTTGAAGCCATTACCAGAACCAGAAAATTAGTCGAATTGATGCAGTCTGAGACGAGTCGAGTAGGTAAGACCCTACATAAATATCGTCACGGCGCTAAATCAGTTCAACAATACAAAAAGTTTTTATAGAAGAGGTTTACTATGCGCGGTTCTTTACAGGCATATAAAAAGGTATCAGTGGATAGTCAGCTAACGGCTGCCTCACCGCATAAGATTGTACAAATGCTAATGGCCGGTGCTATCGAGCGTTTGATTCAAGGCAAAGCGGCAATGCAAGCAGGCAACATCCCAGTGAAAGGTGAGCGACTTGGTAAGGCTCTAGATATCATTATTAGCCTACGTAGTTGCCTATCTATGGACGATGGTGGCGATATTGCGAAAAACCTAGATCAACTTTATGAGTTCATGATCACGCAAATTTCTGCGGCAAATCACAAAAATGACCCACAGCCTATTGATGATGTTATCGATATTATTCGCGAAATTAAGAGCGCTTGGGACCAAATTCCGAACGAATATCACAACTTGACGTCCGCTGACGTAGGTATTTAAAGAAAAATTGCAGTTTTAACCAATCTCATATCCCTTAATTGGTTGGTTGCCTTATTTTTTTAATCAAATAAAATAGAAGCCATTAGATAGCCTAATGGCTTTTTTCGTTGCTGATTTCCTAAATTTGTCCACGTAGACCATAATCATTGATACATCTCACTGTTTTATAGACTACGTTGCTCACCGTTTTTCCGCATCGCACCAAAATAAAGGCAATAATTCCTACTTATGCAAGGTTTGGCAAAACTGCTTGTCGTCGACGATAACGCTCAAGATCGTCACAATTTAAGCACAATATTAGAGTTTGTAGGAGAGAGCTGCGAAGTAATCAGCTCTGAACAAGCACGTAAAGTTGACTGGTCACTACAGTGGGCCGGCTGCATTATTGGTACCATTAAAGGTAAAGGCTTCAACGCATTACTGAATGAGAAGCTTGTTCACGCCAATCACATCCCTTTACTGGTGATTGGCAAAAACAATCACCCGGTTGACGAGTTGACTAACTATGTTGGTGAGCTTGAACTTCCTCTTAACTACCCGCAATTAAGTGATGCATTAAGACACTGTAAAGACTTCTTAGGCCGTAAAGGTGTTCAAGTTGTGTCTTCGGCACGCAAGAACACCCTGTTTCGCAGCCTAGTAGGACAAAGTGCTGGCATTCAAGAAGTACGTCACTTAATTGAACAAGTCTCTTCTACGGAAGCGAACGTGCTGATTCTTGGTGAATCTGGTACAGGCAAAGAAGTCGTAGCGCGTAACATTCACTATCACTCTAAACGTCGTTCAGGGCCTTTTGTTCCTGTAAACTGTGGCGCGATTCCACCTGATTTGCTTGAAAGTGAACTGTTTGGTCATGAGAAGGGCGCATTTACTGGGGCGATTACCGCACGTAAAGGCCGTTTTGAATTGGCTGAAGGTGGCACACTGTTTCTTGATGAAATTGGCGATATGCCGATGGCGATGCAAGTTAAGCTGCTACGAGTACTGCAAGAGCGATGCTTTGAGCGTGTAGGTGGCAATAGCACCATACAAGCTGATGTTAGAGTGATTGCGGCAACCCACCGCAACCTTGAAGATATGATCGACGATGATTCGTTCCGTGAAGATCTTTACTACCGCTTAAATGTATTCCCGATTGAAATGCCGGCGCTTCAAGATCGTAAAGAAGATATTCCACTGTTGCTTCAAGAGCTGATGACTCGAATGGAAGCGGAAGGCAGCATGCCTATCTGTTTCACGGCTCGTGCTATCAACTCTTTGATGGAGCATTACTGGCCAGGTAACGTTCGTGAACTAGCGAACCTGGTTGAACGAATGGTTATCTTGTATCCAAACAGCTTGGTTGATGTGAATCACCTGCCAACTAAATATCGATACAGCGATATCCCTGAGTTCCAGCCAGAGTTTAATAGCTTTGGATCTGAAGAGGAGCAAGAGCGTGATGCACTTGCTGACTTATTCTCAGAAGATTTCAGTTTTGACCAGCAAGATGATATTGCCGACAATGCTAATGCGCCTCAAGAGTTACCGCCAGAAGGGGTTAACTTGAAAGAGCTACTCGCGGATATGGAAGTGAATATGATCAATCAAGCGTTGGAAGCGCAGGGCGGCATTGTTGCTCGTGCTGCTGACATGCTTGGAATGCGTAGAACCACTCTGGTTGAAAAAATGCGTAAATATAACTTGCAGCGCTAGTGCCCAGTTTTCGATGAAAACGAAAAACTAGTACACACTTTTTAGCTATTTGGTAACTCTAGCTAAGTGAACAGATAAACCATAGTCGAGTTGTTGCTTGCTTAACTATGTGATAAATATAGCAAATAGCCTGACTCGTGTTGTACGTCTCAGGCTGTTTTAGTATTTGAGGCAAATTTTTGACATGCGCGTATCTAACGAACCAGAAAATCAATCACACCTAGATTCTGTTGAACAGCAGGTTGAGCGCTATAAGCAAGTACTCGACGTGATGCCAGCTGGGGTTATCTTGTTAGATACACACGGCGAAGTGAGAGAAGCGAACCCTGAAGCGCATCGTATTCTTGGTGTTGAGTTGGTTGGCGAGAAGTGGTTTTCAGTGATTCAAAGTGCCTTTGACCCAAAAGACGATGACGGTCATGAGATCTCATTGAAGAACGGGCGAAAAGTGCGTTTGGCGATTTCAGCCTCTACCACGGGTCAGCTGATTTTGATTACCGATCTGACCGAGACCCGACTATTGCAGTCTCGCGTGAGTGATCTTCAGCGTTTGTCTTCATTAGGTAGAATGGTGGCCTCGCTTGCCCATCAAGTGCGAACGCCGCTTTCAAGTGCGATGCTGTATGCATCAAACCTTGCCGCGCCAAATCTGCCGCCGGCAACAAAAACGCGTTTTCAATCTAAGCTTATGGATAGATTGCATGACTTAGAGAAGCAAGTGAACGACATGCTGTTGTTTGCCAAAGGTGGTGACAACAAAGTCGTTAAGCCATTTACTGTGGCTGAATTGATCACTGAATTTCACCCTATGGTGGAAGCGGCATTGAAAACTAACCAGATTGATTATTGCCAAGAAGTTGAGGGCGAACAGACTCAAATGTTCGGCAACGCCAATGCTATCGCCTCAGCGTTAAGCAACCTAGTGTTGAACGCGGTTCAAATTGCGGGTAAGGAATCGCAGATCGATGTGTTTTTTAGGCCCGTAAATGGCGAGCTTAAGATATCAGTGCAAGACAGTGGCCCCGGCGTACCGAAAGAGCTTCAAGGTAAAATAATGGAACCCTTCTTTACCACTCGTTCACAAGGTACAGGTCTAGGCTTAGCGGTTGTACAAATGGTATGTCGAGCACATGAAGGCCGACTGGAATTGATATCAGAAGAAGGCGACGGCGCATGCTTTACCATGTGTCTACCGCTTGAAAGAAGTGCTTCTTCTGAAGACTAATAAGTTTTAACTGAATTTACACTGGAGAATCCTATGGCTCAAAGCAAAGTGTTAATCGTCGAAGATGATGAAGGTCTACGCGAAGCCCTTGTCGACACACTCGCGCTTGCTGGCTATGAATGGCTGGAAGCGGATTGTGCGGAAGATGCTCTGGTCAAATTAAAATCGAACTCCGTTGATATTGTCGTATCTGACGTGCAGATGGCGGGCATGGGTGGCTTGGCACTATTGAGAAACATTAAGCAGCATTGGCCAAATTTGCCGGTATTGCTAATGACAGCGTACGCCAACATCGAAGATGCCGTTGCTGCAATGAAAGAGGGCGCTATCGACTATATGGCAAAGCCATTTGCGCCAGAAGTGCTGCTCAACATGGTCAGCCGTTATGCGCCTGTAAAGTCGGATGACAACGGCGACGCTATCGTTGCTGATGAAAAAAGTATCAAGCTAATGATGCTGGCTGATAAAGTTGCGAAAACCGATGCCAACGTCATGGTGTTGGGCCCGAGTGGTTCTGGTAAAGAGGTGATGTCTCGCTACATTCACAATGCTTCTAGCCGAAAAGATGGCCCGTTTGTCGCGATTAACTGCGCGGCGATCCCAGACAACATGTTAGAAGCGACCCTGTTTGGTTATGAAAAAGGCGCATTTACTGGCGCTATTCAAGCTTGCCCGGGGAAATTCGAGCAAGCGCAGGGCGGTACAATTCTGTTGGATGAGATCAGTGAAATGGATCTTAGCCTACAAGCCAAACTACTGCGTGTTTTGCAAGAGCGCGAAGTTGAGCGATTAGGTAGTCGTAAGAGCATCAAATTGGATGTTCGTGTATTAGCGACCAGTAACCGAGACCTTAAACAGTATGTTTCTGAAGGGAATTTCCGTGAGGATTTATACTACCGCCTGAATGTATTCCCAATTTCTTGGCCTCCATTGTGCGAGCGTAAAGGCGATATTGAGCCTTTAGCCAAGCACTTAGTCGAGCGCCACTGCACCAAACTTGGTATGCCTGTACCCGTTATGTCAGCACAAGCGATCAGTAAACTCGTCAATTATCCGTGGCCGGGCAATGTTCGCGAATTAGACAATGTGGTACAGCGTGCGTTAATATTGAGCGAACAAGAGAACATCTCTGGTGAGCATATCCTTCTTGAAGGTGTCGATTGGCAAGACGCAAGCAGCCTACAACAAATCGTCGAAGGCACTGACGTAGCTGCGCCAGAAATCAAGCCTATTGCCGAAGCAAACCCAATCAATAAAATCGCGGCTAGCAGCGAAGGGTTAGGTAATGAGCTTAGAGATCAAGAGTATGCGATCATTCTTGAAACCCTGATTGCATGTAATGGTCGACGCAAAGATATGGCTGAAAAACTGGGCATTAGCCCTCGTACACTGCGTTACAAGTTGGCTAAAATGCGCGATGCTGGAATAGATATCCCAAACTGAGGATAGATTAGTAGTGTCAGCTTTCTGACTAGTGTAATACGATATCTAGTCAATTAAATGTGTGGCACGCTAATTGCTCTGTCAATAATATAGCTAAATAGATGGTCATAATTTTGACTCCTGAGGTAGTAGATGAGAATAGATGGTTTACAAGGCGAAATGCAGGCGATGATGGTCGAAGCTGCCAGCGCGCGTCCCGCAGCAACGGGGCAAGCGGTCGGTGCAGATTTTGGCAACATGCTGACTAATGCCATCAATAATGTGAACTCATTACAAAAGACCTCAGGTGATCTTCAAGCTCGTTTTGATAGTGGCGACCAAAGCGTATCCCTATCGGACGTGATGATTGCTCGTAATAAATCTAGTGTGGCTTTTGAGGCGACGATCCAAATTAGAAATAAATTGGTCGAATCGTACAAAGAGCTGATGAATATGCCGGTATAAGTTGGGTAGTTAAATAGTGGCAGATAATAGTCAAACAACAGATTTAACCGTAAGCGATAGCAACGACCACGCACTGATTGCAGGCTCTGAGCTAGACGGAGAAGGGCAAAATCCCGATCTAGGTGAACGCAGTTCATCGAAGTTCGATATGGCTGTCGGTGATCTCGATTTACTTCGTCAGGTCGTCTTAGTCCTTTCTATCTCTATCTGTGTAGCGCTGATTGTGATGCTGTTTTTCTGGGTAAAAGAGCCAGAAATGCGTCCATTAGGGGCTTACGAAACAGAAGAATTGATCCCCGTTCTTGATTACTTGGATCTGCAAAAGATCCAGTACACGCTTGAAGGCAATACCATCTCAGTACCGGCGAGTGAGTACAACTCATTAAAGCTTAATATGGTACGAGCGGGTTTGAATCAAGAGCGAAACGCGGGTGATGACATCCTCATGCAAGACATGGGTTTTGGTGTATCACAACGTTTAGAACAAGAACGCCTTAAATTAAGCCGCGAAAGACAACTTGCCAAAGCCATTGAGCAGATGAAACAGGTGCGTAAAGCTCAGGTTTTATTGGCCCTGCCGAAGCAGAGTGTTTTTGTACGTCATAATCAAGAAGCCTCTGCTTCTGTATTCCTAACTCTAAAAACAGGTACTAACCTCAAGCAGCAAGAAGTTGATTCTGTTGTGGATATGGTGGCAAGTGCCGTTCCGGGAATGAAAACCTCACGTATTACGGTGACCGATCAGCATGGCCGATTGTTGAGCTCAGGCTCTCAAGACCCTATGTCAGCGGCGCGTCGTAAAGAACACGAGTTAGAGCGCAATCAAGAACAAGCGCTGCGTGAAAAAATTGACTCCATCCTGATTCCTATTCTTGGGTTTGGTAACTACACCGCTCAGGTTGATATCCAGCTCGATTTCAGTGCTGTGGAGCAAACCAGAAAACGTTTTGATCCGAATACACCGGCGACTCGAAGTGAATACACCTTAGAAGATTACAACAATGGAAATACGGTGGCGGGTATTCCGGGTGCGTTGAGTAACCAGCCTCCAGCGGATGCCTCAATTCCACAAGATGTGGCTCAGATGAAAGACGGCGCGATGACAGGTCAAGGCTCTGTTCACAAAGAAGCGACTCGAAACTTTGAGCTAGACACCACCATCAGTCATGAACGTAAACAGAGCGGCACGGTTAATCGTCAGACGGTTTCTGTTGCGATCAAAGACCGCCAATCCTTGAACCCAGATACGGGTGAAGTGGTTCATACGCCAATCCCGGCGAGCGAAATCAATGCGATTCGCCAAGTACTGATTGGTACGGTGGGCTTTGATGAAACTCGTGGTGATTTGCTCAACGTATTAAGCATGCAGTTTGCACCTCAAGTAACAGATGTTGTTGCTGATGTGCCAATCTGGGAGCATCCAAACTTCAATGATTGGGTTCGTTGGTTTGCAAGTGCCTTGGTTATCATTGTGGTGGTGTTGGTACTTGTTCGCCCTGCAATGAAGAAACTGCTTAACCCAGCAGCAGACAACGATGAACAGATGTACGGACCTGATGGCATGCCAATTGGTGCCGACGGCGAAACCAGCTTAATTGGTGGTGATATTGAAGGTGGTGAGCTGTTTGAATTTGGTTCAAGTATCGACTTACCAAACCTTCATAAAGACGAGGACGTGCTGAAAGCAGTACGTGCACTTGTAGCGAATGAACCAGAGCTAGCAGCTCAAGTAGTTAAGAATTGGATGGTAGATGGCTAACGAAATAGTTCCACAACAAACTGAAGGCGGTGAAGTGCTTGATGTCTCTAGCGTGGATATCGGCTCTATCTCAGGCGATGAGCGCGCTGCGATCTTGTTGCTCAGTTTAAATGAAGAAGATGCTGCTGGTATTATTCGTCACCTAGAGCCAAAGCAGGTTCAGCGTGTGGGTAGTGCGATGGCGCGAGCTACAGACCTATCCCAAGAGAAAGTAGGCGCTGTGCACCGTGCTTTCTTAGATGATATTCAGAAGTACACCAACATTGGTATGGGCAGCGAAGACTTCATGCGTAATGCGTTAGTTGCTGCTCTGGGTGAAGACAAGGCGAATAACCTTGTTGACCAAATCCTTCTCGGCACAGGTTCGAAAGGTTTGGATTCGCTTAAGTGGATGGATCCTCGTCAGGTGGCGAGCATTATCATCAACGAGCACCCTCAAATTCAAACTATTGTGTTGTCGTACCTCGATGCCGATCAATCGGCTGAGATCCTGTCTCAGTTCCCAGAGCGAGTTCGTCTGGATCTGATGATGCGTATTGCCAACCTTGAAGAAGTTCAACCTTCGGCGCTTGCTGAACTGAATGAAATCATGGAGAAACAGTTCGCGGGTCAAGCGGGTGCTCAAGCTGCCAAAATTGGTGGCCTGAAAGCCGCGGCTGAGATCATGAACTACATGGATAACAACGTGGAAGGCGTCTTGATGGATCAAATCCGTGACCAAGACGAAGACATGGCAACACAGATTCAAGATCTGATGTTTGTCTTTGAAAACCTTATTGAAGTTGATGACCAAGGTGTTCAACGACTACTACGTGATGTTCCACAAGATATTCTACAGAAAGCACTTAAAGGTGCAGATGAAGGTCTACGTGAGAAGATCTTCAAGAACATGTCTAAACGTGCTGCCGATATGATGAGAGACGATATTGAGGCGATGCCGCCAGTCAAAGTCTCTGATGTTGAAGCGGCTCAGAAAGAGATTTTGGGTATCGCGAGGAAGATGGCAGACAGTGGCGAAATTATGCTGTCTGGTGGCGCCGACGAGTTCCTTTAATACAGAAATCTCAAAAGCCCCACACTGTTGGGGCTTTTCTTTATCCAATCTCGAACCACAGATTAACTCAGTTTAACTGCTTGAATTCACAATACAGTTAAGCCACTCATAGATAGGTACTGATATGTCAGGTGATAGAAAACGCGGCTTCCTTCGCCCTGAAGAAGATAATACGGTTGCCCAACCTCAGAAATGGGGGCTGCCTGACTACACCTCTGACGTGAGCAAACAAGCCAAAGAAACCGCTTTTAACTACGACCCTAGTTGGATGCCAACGGTTGAAGAAGCCATTGAAGATGAAGAGCTGGTTCTGACTGAAGAGCAAATCGAGCTGATTAAACAAGGCGCTTATCAGGAAGGGCTGCATCAAGGCCAAGAGGCGGGCTTTAAGCAAGGCTATGAAAAAGGCAAAGAAGAAGGTTTTGCTGCCGGTCACGAAGAAGGCAACGAAGCCGGCAAGCTTGAAGGCGTAACCGCGGGTCAAGAGTACATTCAACAGCAGGTGGCCGTCTTCATGGGGCTGGCAAACCAGTTCGCTCAACCATTAGAGTTGATGAACGCTCAGGTGGAGAAGCAATTGGTCGACATGGTGCTTACCATGGTCAAAGAAGTGGTTCATGTTGAAGTGCAAACCAACCCACAAATCATATTAGATACCGTTAAAGAATCGGTAGAGTCGTTGCCGATTTCTGGTCACGCAATCACATTGAAACTCAATCCGGAAGATGTGGCGATCATTCGCTCTGCGTATGGCGAGACTGAATTGGACTGCCGTAATTGGACGCTGGTCGCAGAGCCAGCACTCAACCGTGGTGATTTACAAATTGAAGCGGGTGAGTCGAGCGTTAACTACCGCATGGAAGATCGTGTAAAGAACGTTATTCAAAATTTCTGCGGCGCAAATCGTCACCAAGGTCATGAGTAATGCTTGAGTTAGCGAATCGTCTCAGTCAGTACAAAGTCGAGGGGCTAAAATCGCGACCAATTGCCTCTGGTAAATTAGTACGCGTTGTTGGCTTAACGCTTGAAGCGACCGGCTGTAAAGCGCCAATCGGCAGTTTGTGTTTAGTCGAAACCATGTCTGGTCAGATGGAAGCCGAAGTCGTCGGTTTCTCTGGCGATAACCTATTTTTGATGCCGAGTGAGCAAATCACCGGGATCTTACCTGGCGCTCGCGTCACGCCAATGACTACCGAAAGTGGTATCCCTGTTGGAATGGAACTGCTCGGTCGAGTGATCGACGGCGTAGGTAATCCACTCGACGGTTTAGGTCCAATCTATACAGAGCAACGCGCTTCATTTAATGCGGAGCCAATCAACCCGTTAGCTCGTAAACCGATTTCTGAACCACTCGATGTCGGCTTGAAAGCCATTAATGGTTTGCTAACCGTGGGTAAAGGGCAACGTATAGGTCTGTTTGCTGGCTCTGGTGTCGGTAAATCCGTAACTCTGGGCATGATGACTCGAGGCACAACTGCGCAAGTAGTGGTCGTAGGCCTAATCGGTGAGCGTGGACGAGAAGTTAAAGAATTTATTGAAGAGATTCTTGGTGAAGATGGCCGTAAGCGTTCGGTTGTTGTTGCCGCTCCTGCCGACTCATCACCATTGATGCGCTTAAAAGGCTGTCAAACCGCGTTGGCTGTCGCCGAGTACTTCCGCGACCAAGGCTTAGATGTTCTGCTACTCATGGATTCATTGACCCGTTTTGCTCAAGCTCAGCGTGAAATTGCTCTGTCTGTGGGTGAGCCGCCAGCAACCAAGGGCTATCCGCCATCAGTCTTCGCTAAGCTTCCTGCGCTGGTGGAACGAGCAGGTAACGGCAATGATGAACAAGGTTCTATCACGGCTTTCTTTACCGTGTTAACCGAAGGCGATGACTTACAAGATCCGATTGCGGATGCGTCGCGAGCAATTCTCGATGGTCACGTTGTGTTATCTCGTGAGATGGCCGATGCCGGTCACTACCCAGCGATTGACGTTGAGAAATCCGTCAGTCGTGTTATGCCGCAAATCACCACTGAAGAACATGTCTTGATGTCGAAAGCGGTAAGGCAAGTGCTGTCTATCTGCCGTAAAAACCAAGATTTGGTGTCGATTGGTGCTTACAAGCCAGGAACGGATCCAGCAATCGATAGTGCCTTCACGTTGAAACCAAAACTGGATGAGTACTTGCAGCAGAAGATGAAAGAGACCGTCCCATACGACATGTGCGTCAACATGTTGAAACATGTATTGGGTGGCTAACGGGTGAATAAGGTTAGTCATGGATAACGCATTAGAATTTTTGCTCGATCAAGCCAAAGATCAAGAGAACCAAGCGGTACTTGCGCTCAACAAAGCGAACTCTGAGCTGCAAGGCTACTATGAGCAGGTTGCGCAGATTGAAAAGTATCGACTGGATTACTGTCAGCAGCTCGTTGACCGCGGCAAGGCAGGCTTAACGGCGAGCCAATATGGTCACTTGAACCGCTTCTTAACTCAGTTGGATGAAACATTATCCAAACAGAGAGAAGCCGAGCACCACTTTAAAAATCAAGTCGACAACTGCCAAAGCTACTGGATGGAGTTACGCAAAAAACGTAAATCCTACGAGTGGTTGATGGAGAAAAAGCAGAAAGAGAAAGCAAAGCTGCAAGATCGAAGAGAACAAAAGCAAATGGATGAGTTTTCGACTCTGTTATACAGCCGAAAGAAGATGTGATCCTAAGCCACGAATGACGTCAGTGCTGTTCTCTATATTGTGAAAACCGAACTTATAGGCATGTTTCTTGCTCCGTTTTATATAAAATTGCGCGTTATGTCCACCAAAGGCATGAAAAGCATCCGACTTTCTTTTTGTTGCCTGATTCATGGCAGCAAAGCTAGTAGATAGAGCTTGTATATATGAATGTTAGTCTTTCCTCAAATTCAGCGACCAACAAAATGTCATCGTTGTTGGACACCGGTTCTGCCTCTTCCAAGGTAGAAGAAACCGGCGACTCTAAAGGTTTCTTTGAGTCCTTTAAAGAAGCGCTCGGCTTTGAAGAAAGTGACAGTAAAGTCGCAGCAAAAGACACAGAAAGCACTGCGAAACCTGATACTAAACAGACATCTACCGAAGGTGAAGCGTCAGCCGAAGCGAACAAAGGTGATTTCGCTGAATCAAAGGCTACTGACGAAGTGAGCGAAGCGCAAAGCAAGCAAGCAGCTTCAGAAGTAGAAGGCGAGAAAGCTGCTGATAAAACATCAGCAGAGGCTGCGTCTGGATCTGAGGCTCAGCTCAAAGCCAATTCGGGCACTGATAGCACTGTCGCTGATAAGACTGTTGCAGATAAGGCAGATGGTAAAGATGCGCAGGATACGACTAACGAATCTAAAGAACATATTGCTCAATCCCAAACTCAGGGTCCATCAGCGGTAGATGGTGCTACGCAGGCATCGCAAGCCAATGCAGCGATGAGCGAAGGCAATAAATTGCTTGGTCAATTGGATGAGGCAAACAAAACCCTAAATCAAGCGCCAAACGGCAAAGGCTTGCCTCAGCAAGGTCAGGTAGAACAAGCCCAAGGTAATATCACCGGTGCTTCTGTTGCAGGAGTTTCCGTTACGGATAAGGCGACACAACAAGCTAAGGCTGCAAATCAGGAGAAGAGCCTTGAAGTCGATTCTGAAATCGCTGTACTTACCGGAGGTAAGGGTGTTTCTCAGCTAACTGATACTGAAATCCGACAGTTGATGGATAAAGGCGTCACTCCAGAACAAATTGAAGCCAGTATGAGCCGAGAGCTGAGCCAAAAGAATGCAGCTAGTGCGGTTGCTGCCGAGCAGAGCCAAGCATTGTCAGCCGTGGATATTGAACTGGCAAAGCAAGTAGATGCCCATACCAAAGCGCTAAACCAATTGAATGGACAAATCGAATCAGAGCAGTCTGTTGTCGATAGCTTGCTTGATAAGCAACAAAGTGGCGCTAAGCTGACGGTTGATGAGCAAGCCGCTTTGGCTAAAGCGACCTCTAACCTAGACCTGTTGAATCAACAGCTCGCTAACGTTCAACAACAAGTAACAGCTTTGCTAAGTCAAGCTCCGGCTGCGAACAGTGCGTCTGGTGAACCCACTGCTATCGATTGGGATAATACGGATTCAAGCGAAACTAAAGCCTTAGCTGCGGCAGCATCAACAGCAGCTGTAGCGACGGCTACACAACAAGTGTCAGCGCAGGCCGCTTCTCAATCAGCAAACAATGCTCTTACGGACAAGGCGGCAATGCTGCACGCCAATAATGCACATGCAGCCCAACAGGCCGCAGCTCAACAAGCTAATGTGGCTTCACCTCAGCAGCAAGCAACGTTGGATCCAGCTTTAACCGCGCAAGGAATGGCGATGAATGCAACGCCAGCTGCCACAAAAGCAGGCTCGACTGATACGCTTCTTAAAGCGGGCGCCGGTGCAGCAGCACTGTCTGGTTTGGGTAAAGCGGGTGCTAAAGAAGATTCTAAAGATTCGACCTTTGCTCAGCAGATCGCTTCTGCGGCTGGTGCACAAGGTACGGCAACGGTGGGTTCAGCACCTACGCGAGCTGAAATTCAAGCTGCTCAACAAGCGCCCTTACAGCTCACCAAAGAGCTAGCCAATGAGCAAGTGGCTGAAAAAGTACAAATGATGATGTCTAAGAACCTTAAGAACTTGGACATTCGTCTCGACCCACCAGAATTGGGCCAAATGAAAATCCGCATGACCATGAATAATGACGTGGCAAACGTGCACTTTACGGTGAGTAATCAGCAAGCGAGAGATGTGATTGAACAAACCTTACCTCGCTTGAGAGAGATGCTTGCTCAGCAAGGTCTGCAGCTTGCCGATTCGTCTGTTCAACAACAGAACTCCGGTCAGGGACAAGATAGATACAACAATGGTGAGCAACAATCCGGCGCTAACCGCACAAATGATACGCAAGGTGATGAAAACCTTGATAGTGGCAGCAATCTTGAATTGAATGTCGCATCAAAGCGTGATGGAATTAGTTATTATGCCTAATATCAGGCTAAGAACGCTTGGTTAATAGAAAAAACCAGTTAATAAAAAGAACCATCAGTTAATCGCAAGAACAGGAAGTTAGAGTAAGATATGGCCGAAGAACAAGATGCACCTAAAGGGAAGAGCAAGCTCCTTATAATTATTATTGCCGTAGTTGTGTTACTGCTTGGTATAGGTGGTGCGCTGTACTTTTTCTTAGGTTCTGACGATAGCGCCTCTGAATCTCAGTCTCAGCCAGCAACGGCTGTGGTCGCTGCAGAGCCGGTTATGTATGTTAATATTCCTCAGCCCTTCTTGTTTAATGTGACAGGTGACAAAAAAGATCGCCTAGTTCAGATAAAAGCACAGCTCATGGTACGTGGCAGTAAGAATGAAGACCTGGCTCGTTACCACTCTCCACTTGTAGAAAGTACGCTACTGGCCACGTTCGCTTCGGCAACGGTTGATCAATTGCGCTCACCAACAGGCCGCGTGGAACTGCGTAATAAGGCAACAGAAGATATTAAAGCAAGCCTGGCTCAAGCTGTTGGCCAGCCTGTGATTGAAAAAGTGTTATTCACTGACTTCGTAATTCAATAGGTAATTTGTGACCGATTTATTAAGCCAAGACGAAATTGATGCGCTGTTACATGGCGTTGATGATGTTGAAGAAGTTGAAGATGTCTTAGAAACCGAAAATGACAATGCGGTCAATTTCGACTTCTCATCTCAAGATCGAATCGTCCGTGGTCGAATGCCGACCCTTGAACTTATTAACGAGCGCTTCGCACGTCATATGCGTATCAGCTTGTTTAATATGTTACGTAAAACGGCTGAAGTGTCGATCAACGGCGTACAGATGATGAAGTTTGGTGAGTACCAAAACACATTGTATGTACCCACCAGTTTAAACATGGTTCGTTTCCGTCCATTGAAAGGTACGGCACTCATCACCATGGAAGCTCGTCTGGTTTTCATTCTCGTAGAGAACTTTTTTGGCGGTGATGGTCGTTTCCACGCCAAGATTGAAGGTCGTGAATTCACGCCTACTGAAAGACGAATCATTCAGTTACTGCTGAAAATTGTTTTTGAAGATTACAAAGAAGCTTGGTCGCCAGTGATGGGGGTTGAGTTTGAATACTTGGATTCCGAAGTGAACCCAAGTATGGCGAACATTGTGAGCCCAACCGAAGTGATTGTTGTGAGTTCGTTCCACATTGAAGTGGATGGCGGTGGTGGTGACTTCCACGTTGTCATGCCTTACTCCATGGTTGAGCCGATCCGTGAACTGCTTGATGCGGGTGTTCAATCAGACAAGATGGAAACCGATGTTCGTTGGAGTACCGCACTGCGTGATGAGATCATGGATGTGCCCGTCAATTTCCGCGTGAATTTGCTAGAGCAAGATATTTCCCTTCGTGATCTGATGGAGCTGCGCCCTGGTGATGTTATCCCAATGAACATGCCTGAGCACGCAACCATGTTTGTCGAAGAACTGCCGACTTATCGTGTGAAAATGGGCCGTTCTGGTGAGAAGCTTGCAGTACAGATTTCGGAAAAAATTCAAAGACCACATGTGGTTAAAACTGATCTCGCTTTTCTAGGTAAAGACTTATTGTCTGAGCTCGAAAACAGTGATGATGACGACGAATAGTAAAATAGATAAAAGTATAGGAATTGGTAATGGAACCTAGTGAAGATCAAAAGCTAGCAGACGAATGGGCTGCAGCACTTGGTGAAGATCCTTCAGCGCCGTCAATTGATGTTGATGATGTGCTTGCGGCACCACTTGATGAGCTAACCGATTCATCATCTCCGATTTCTGAAGATGAGCGTCGTAAGCTGGATACCATTATGGATATTCCAGTGACTATTTCGATGGAAGTTGGTCGCTCTCAGATCAGTATCCGTAATTTACTTCAGTTGAACCAAGGTTCGGTTGTTGAGCTAGATCGAATCGCTGGTGAGTCACTGGATGTGATGGTAAACGGTACCTTGATTGCTCATGGTGAAGTGGTTGTGGTGAACGACAAGTTTGGTATTCGTTTGACTGACGTTATTAGCCAAACAGAACGAATTAAGAAGCTGCGTTAATGAGCTTTTTGTCTCAAAGACTTGCGGGCTCTTTTCTCGGAATGACAGGTTTGTTACGAGGAATCTTGGGAGTAGGGCTATTAACGGCTCCTTCCATTGCCTTTGCAGCAACACCGCCTTCTCTCGATTTAGCGACCACCTTTGGGTCGCTAATTTTCGTTATAGCCTTCATTTTATTTATTGCTTGGCTACTCAAGCGAATGCAAGTACCTGCGATGTCGAATCAACAAGGTTTGGCGATTGTTAGGCAAATCCCTGTTGGTACTAAAGAGCGTATCGCTATTGTGCAAGCGGGTGATGAACAGTTCTTGGTAGGGATTACCACACAATCGATTCAGCTGATCTCTAAGCTCGATAAACCTCTTACTCAGGAGATGCTGGAAAAAAGTACATTTTCAAGTCAGCTTTCCCAGCTAATAAAAAAAGATGCAAACAAGTAACGGACTTTTGAACTCCTCTTACTTTCACCAAGCCGGAGCTTTCCGAGCGGTGAAAGTGTGGTTGGTTCAGCTTATTCTCCTATGCTCAATCGTATTCAGTGTGTCGGTATTTGCACAAGCTGAAGACGGCACCGTCATTCCTGCGAATACCGCTGGCTCGGATTCGGTCACTATCAGCACGATGGAACAAGACCAAGCCAAATCGACAACCATGACCACGGGCAGCTTGACTGGCAATGGTGGCGGCATACCTGCCTTTACCATGACAACCAATGCCAATGGCGGTGAAGACTACTCGATTAACCTGCAAATTCTCGCGTTAATGACCATGCTTGGCTTCTTGCCGGCGATGGTGATTTTGATGACATCGTTCACTCGTATTGTGGTTGTGATGTCTATCTTGCGTCAGGCGATGGGTCTACAACAAACACCGTCTAACCAAGTCATTATTGGTATCGCGATATTCTTGACCTTCTTCATCATGTCGCCAGTGATTAATCAAGTTAACGAACAAGCAGTTCAGCCTTATCTTAATGAACAGATATCGGCACGACAGGCATTTGATGTTGCCCAAAAACCGATTAAATCCTTCATGCTCAAGCAGACTCGAATCAAAGATCTTGAAACCTTTGTTGATATTTCTGGCGCGGAAGTGACTAACCCTGAAGATGTTTCGATGGCGGTTCTGATTCCAGCATTTATCACATCGGAATTAAAAACGGCTTTCCAAATCGGATTTATGCTGTTCTTGCCTTTCCTAATCATCGACTTGGTGGTGGCATCGGTATTGATGGCTATGGGTATGATGATGTTGTCACCGATGATTGTATCGCTGCCGTTTAAGTTGATGCTGTTTGTTCTTGTTGATGGCTGGAACTTGATACTCTCCACACTCGCCGGCAGTTTTGCCTTGTAGCTGGGGGAATAATGAATCCTGAAATATTCGTAGAGTTGTTCCGAGATGCCCTTTGGATGGTATTAATCATGGTTTGCGCCATCATTATTCCTAGCCTGCTGATCGGTTTGGTTGTGGCTGTTTTCCAAGCTGCGACCTCAATCAACGAACAAACCCTGAGTTTCCTGCCGCGTTTGATCGTAACTTTGTTGGCGTTGATGCTATTCGCACACTGGATGACCCAGATGATGATGGAGTTCTTTTTTGAGCTCATCGAACGCTTGCCGCAAGTTCTGTATTAAACCGATATGGAATACCCAACGAGCCTTGTACTAGAGTGGTTAGCCAATTATTTTTGGCCATACACTCGCATCTCAGCGATGCTGATGGTGATGACGGTAACAGGGGCACGCTTCGTGTCGCCGCGTATTCGTCTGTATTTAGGCTTGGCGATCACTTTTGCGGTGATGCCTGCGATTCCGGCCGTTCCCAAAGAGATTGAACTTCTGTCCTTTCAAGGCTTCCTGACTGTCTTCGAGCAAATTGTGATTGGCGTGGCCATGGGTTTTGTTACCCAGTTCATGATTCAAACCTTTGTTATGCTGGGTCAGATCCTCGGTATGCAATCGAGCTTGGGTTTTGCATCAATGGTCGACCCGGCTAACGGGCAAAACACGCCGGTACTTGGTCAGCTGTTCATGCTGCTAGCGACCATGTTTTTTTTGGCGACCGATGGTCACTTGAAAATGCTGCAGCTGGTGGTGTTTAGTTTTAAGACCTTGCCGATTGGCAGTGGCTCTCTAACCTCTGTGGATTTTCGAGAGCTCGCGTTGTGGCTCGGCATCATGTTCAAAACGGCATTAGCGATGTCATTGTCGGGGATTATTGCGCTGCTAACGATTAACCTTTCTTTTGGTGTAATGACGCGTGCGGCACCTCAATTAAACATCTTTTCTTTGGGTTTTGCATTTGCGCTACTCGTGGGTCTGTTACTTTGTTGGTACATCCTTGGCGGCTTGTATAGTCACTATGAGCTATTCTGGATGCAGGGCGAACAACAGATATGTCGTCTAATCCGGTTAGATTGCTAGGAGACTGAAATGGCAGAGTCAGACGGTCAAGAACGCACAGAAGACGCCACGCCCAAACGCTTGCAACAAGCCAAAGAGAAAGGGCAGGTTGCAAGGTCAAAAGAGCTAGCGTCAGCATCGGTATTAATTGTCGGTGCGATTGCTTTAATGTGGTTTGGCGAATCGATGGCGAAGGCTTTGTTCGAGGCGATGCAACGCCTGTTCTCTTTGAGTCGCGACGAGATCTTTGACACTAACAAACTCCTAGAAATCGCTGGTGGTGCACTGGTGAACCTGCTGTTCCCGCTGTTTTTGATACTGATAACTTTGTTTGTTGCTGCCGTCATCGGCGCTGCGGGTGTCGGTGGGATTAACTTCTCAATGCAAGCGGCGATGCCAAAGGCGTCTAAGCTCAACCCACTGAGTGGTATCAAGCGTATGTTTGGCCTGCAAAGTTGGGTTGAACTGCTCAAGTCTATTCTTAAAGTAGCGCTCGTATCGGGGATGGCGATTTATCTGATTCAAGCCTCTCAGCATGATTTAATGCAGCTGAGCATGGACGTCTATCCACAAAACATCTTCCATGCCTTGGATATCTTGCTCAACTTTATTCTGTTGATCAGTTGTTCTTTGTTGATTGTTGTGGCGATTGATATCCCATTCCAGATTTGGCAACACGCTGATCAGCTGAAGATGACTAAGCAAGAGGTGAAAGACGAATTCAAAGACACCGAGGGTAAGCCTGAGGTGAAAGGTCGAATTCGCATGTTGCAAAGGGAGGCGGCTCAGCGTCGTATGATGGCCGATGTGCCGCAAGCGGACGTGATAGTCACCAACCCAGAGCACTTCTCAGTGGCGCTGCGCTACAAGCAGAATCAAGACAAAGCACCAATTGTGGTTGCTAAAGGTGTCGACCACATGGCGATGAAGATCCGAGAGATTGCGCGTGAAAATGACATCTATATCGTTCCAGCGCCGCCATTGGCGAGGGCGCTTTATCATACCACTGAGCTAGAACAACAAATTCCTGACGGTCTGTTTACAGCAGTTGCACAAGTGCTTGCATATGTTTTCCAGCTTAAACAGTACCGAAAACGAGGTGGTGAGCGACCAAAGCTGCAAGATTCTAATATGCCGATCCCACCTGATTTACGTCATTAGATCAATTGCTTGAGCTCTGCGTGATGAACCCTGATAATAGCGAGCTAGCTAATCTTCCTTTTATAGAGGTGATGGCGATAATTTGACGTGAGATGTTGGTACAGTGTTTGCTGTAGTAGCCTGAACATTATAAGCCCATAGCAAACAGCCCTGACTAAGACCTAATCCACTTGTTCAGAGAGCTACAACATAGCGAAACTGTCTAGATTTATGAAATTCTCCCTGCCTTTTGTGGACAAGCTACCTAAAATCCCTAACCGTGCCATGCCTGCGATTGGTGCACCTGTTATGGTACTTGCAACGCTTGCTATGGTGGTGTTGCCCATTCCAGCTTTCTTGTTGGATATGTTCTTCACCTTCAATATTGCACTGTCTATGGTTGTGCTATTGGTATCGGTTTATACCCGCAGGCCTTTAGATTTCGCTGCATTCCCGACCGTCCTGCTGATTGCGACTCTACTTCGATTGGCCTTGAACGTTGCTTCGACACGTGTGGTATTGCTCCATGGTCACGAAGGTGGCGACGCGGCAGGTAACGTGATTGAAGCCTTCGGTAACGTGGTTATCGGTGGTAACTACGCGGTTGGTTTAGTGGTGTTCTTGATTCTTATGATCATCAACTTCATGGTTGTAACCAAAGGTGCGGGTCGTATCTCGGAAGTAAGCGCGCGTTTCACGTTAGACGCCTTACCGGGTAAACAGATGGCAATCGATGCCGACTTGAACGCAGGTTTGATCGACCAAGACCAAGCGCGTCTGAGACGTTTTGAAGTCACCAAAGAAGCTGACTTCTACGGTTCGATGGACGGTGCTTCTAAGTTTGTTAAAGGCGATGCGATCGCTGGTATCTTAATCTTATTCATCAACATCATTGGTGGCTTGAGCATTGGTATGGCTCAGTTTGATCTTGGTTTTGGTGAAGCAATCGAAATCTACACGCTACTGACTATCGGTGATGGTCTGGTTGCACAAATTCCATCTCTATTACTGTCTATTGCAGCTGCGATGATGGTAACGCGCCAAAATACTGATGAAGATATGGGTGAGCAACTTGTCTTCCAGATGTTCGACAATCCAAAAGCCTTGATGATCACCGCCGCCATCCTTGGCATCATGGGTATTGTTCCGGGTATGCCACATTTCTCGTTCTTGAGCCTTGCCATCGTTGCAGGCGCGGGGGCGTATTACATCGATAAAAAGAACAAGAAGAAGGCGGAAGAGCCTAACCTTCCGGCGACAGTTGAAGCGAATGGAGAAGTAGGCTCTCAGAAGGAGCTCTCTTGGGATGATGTTCAACCTGTCGATATTATTGGTTTAGAAGTGGGTTACCGTTTAATTCCTTTGGTTGATAGAGACCAAGGTGGTGAATTGCTTGAACGCGTTAAAGGTGTGCGTAAAAAGCTGTCTCAAGACTTTGGTTTCTTGATCCCAGCGGTACACATTCGCGATAACCTAGAACTGACACCAAACAGCTACCGTATTACCCTGATGGGTGTTGCTGTGGGTGAAGCTGAGATTAAGCCAGACATGGAGCTCGCGATTAACCCGGGCCAAGTCTATGGCATGATCGATGGCGAGCCGACGATTGACCCTGCCTTTGGCCTTGAAGCGGTTTGGATTCGTGAAGAGCAGCGTGAACACGCACAAGCTCTAGGTTATACCGTTGTAGATTCTTCTACAGTACTGGCGACACACCTTAGCCAGCTGCTAACCAACAACGCATCGCAGCTCATTGGCCACGAAGAAGTTCAGAACTTACTTGAGATGCTCAGCCGCTCAACACCTAAGCTGGTGGAAGGTTTTGTACCGGATCAATTGCAGTTGGGTGTGGTTGTGAAAGTGCTACAGAACCTGCTGAATGAAGCGATTCCAATTCGTGACATTCGAACCATAGTCCAAACTTTGTCGGAGTATTCAGGTAAGAGTCAAGAACCTGACATACTTACTGCGGCGGTTCGCATCTCATTGAAACGATTAATTGTTCAGGAAATCAATGGTATAGAGCCCGAGTTACCAGTGATAACCTTGATTCCTGAGCTGGAACAAATCTTGCATCAAACCATGCAGGCATCCGGCGGAGAATCTGCTGGTATTGAACCTGGTTTAGCCGAACGTTTACAGACCTCTCTCAGCCACGCTACACAAGAGCAAGAGCTGAAAGGTGAGCCCGCGGTACTATTGACCTCTGGCGTGTTGCGTTCGACTCTGGCTAAGTTCGTGAAGAACACGATCCCAAGCTTGCGAGTCTTGTCTTACCAAGAAATACCGGACGAAAAGCAGATACGTATAGTACAAGCTGTTGGTAATTAAGCCGCCTAATTAGAACGGACAATCGAATTGAAAATTAAACGATTTTTTGCAAAAGATATGCGAACGGCTCTGCTCCAAGTTAAAGAAGAACTTGGTTCAGAAGCGGTGATCATGTCTAACAAAAAGGTCGCAGGTGGCGTGGAAATTGTTGCCGCTATTGATGGCGAATCCAGCCCGTCGACAGCGAGCCAGAGATTAAATAAACCTCAGCAGCCTGCACAAAGCCAATATACGCAAATGGCCGCGCCCGCAGCTCCTGCTGGGCGACGTCAACTAGACGATGACAAGGTTAGCCTACAGTCGAATGTTGAAGGTGGACGCTCAATGACTAAGCGCTTTGCGAATATGCTTAAGCAATACAGTCATGGCGCCGATGATGAGCCACAGCATCGTGCAGAAAATGAAGATTCATTGTCAGCATTGCTCAATCGCCAATCAAGCACGGGCCATAAGCCTCATAGTCATCAGACTCAAAGCAATTTGCAGTCTCATGGCCATCAGCAATCTCACGGTAACCAACAGTCTCACGGAAATCTTGATTCTGCATTTGCTCGTGAAACGGGTTTGTCTAAGTTGATTGCTGAAGACCGCAGAGTAGAGCGCCCGACACCTCGCTTGGATCCTACCCGTTATGATCGTGGTCGAGAGAACACTCAGTCCAAAGGTTCTGATACTGAAATGGAAACGATGCGCGAAGAGATGACCTCAATTCGTCGTCTGTTAGAGCATCAAGTTTCTGGGTTGATGTGGCAAGAAGTTGAGCGCCGTGAACCACTGAGAGCCATGCTTATTAAGCGCCTTGAACGTATGGGTGTATCTGCAGAGCTTGCCGATCAAATGGCTTGCTACATTCCTGAAGATACTAAACCTGCACGTGCATGGAAGGCTCTGTTAGCTCTGGTTGCTGACCAAATCTCCGTTACACAAAAAGATATTTTAAAACGCGGCGGTATTGTGGCTCTACTTGGCCCAACCGGCGTGGGTAAAACAACGACTGTTGCAAAGCTAGCTGCACGTGCTGCCATGGAATATGGCGCTGATAACGTCGCACTAGTGACAACTGACACATATCGTATAGGTGCACATGAGCAGTTATCGATCTACGGCCGAATTATGGGTTGTCCTGTAAGAGTTGCTAAAGATTCTAGCGAACTGGCCGATGTAATATATCAGTTACGTAATCGTCGCCTGATTCTGGTCGATACTGCAGGCATGGGACAACGAGATGTTCGCCTATCTGAGCAGTTAGACACATTGATGCAAGAGAGTGGTTCCGTTATCAATAGCTACCTTGTGTTGCCTGCAACCGCGCAACGCAAAGTGCTGCAAGAAACAATTGAACACTTTAGAAGAATCCCGTTGTCGGGATGCATCATGACTAAGCTGGATGAATCCCTAAGTCTAGGTGAATTCATCAGTGTCGTAATACAAAATGCATTACCAGTTGCTTACATAGCAAATGGTCAACGAGTTCCTGAAGATATCGTTATAGCTCAGCCAAAGTACATGATTGCTAAGGCTAATGAGCTATTAGAAAAATCTACAGAGAATGAACCTCATTACTGGAATAGCGATTCTGAAGGGCTCTAGGCGGCGGATAAATATGAATGAAAATATGATACATGACCAAGCTAGCGGCCTCCGTCGCTTAACCAAGCCTTCACTCACAAAAGTTATCGCTGTAACCGGTGGTAAGGGAGGCGTTGGTAAATCTAATGTGACGTTAGGTATGGCTATTTGCATGGCGCGCCAAGGCAAAAAAGTCATGGTGCTAGATGCCGATTTAGGACTAGCGAACGTCGATATCATGCTAGGTATTCGTTCTAAACGAAACCTTGGGCATGTGTTGGCTGGCGAATGTGAACTTAAGGATGCGATTGTCGAAGGGCCGCACGGAATTAAAATTATTCCAGCGACATCGGGCACTCAAAGCATGACTGAACTTTCACACGCACAGCATGCTGGTTTGATTCGCGCATTCGGTTCGCTTGAAGACGAGATGGATATCTTGTTGGTTGATACCGCAGCCGGTATTTCGGACATGGTGATCAGCTTCTCAAGAGCGGCGCAAGACGTGGTTGTCGTGGTATGTGATGAACCTACCTCGATCACGGATGCATATGCTTTGATTAAGCTTTTAAGCAGAGAACACCAAGTTCAGCGATTCAAAGTTGTTGCAAATATGGTCAGAAGCTACCGCGAAGGCCGAGAATTATTTGCAAAGTTGACTTTGGTCACAGAGCGCTTCTTGAATGTGAGCCTCGAACTCGTAGCATGTATTCCTTTAGATGATAAAGTACGTCAATCAGTCAAGAGACAGAAAATCGTAGTCGATGCGTTTCCTCGCTCTCCAGCTGCATTGGCAATCAGCTCTTTGGCTAACAAAGCCTTGACCTGGCCAATACCAAAAACACCGAGCGGACACTTGGAGTTCTTTGTTGAAAGGCTGCTGAATCGTACTGAATTTATAGAGGAACCATTTGGTGAATAAAGCGCTTACTTACGACCAACACGCTAATCACAATAGCCAACAGGCTTTTTTTGAGAAGTACTCTGTGTTGGTTAAACGTATCGCTCATCACTTGTTGGGGCGATTACCGCCTAATGTATTGGTTGATGACTTAATTCAAGCTGGCATGATCGGCTTGATTGAAGCGCAACAAAACTATGATGGTACCAAAGGCGCAAGCTTTGAGACGTATGCTGGTATTCGGATTCGCGGGGCAATGTTGGATGACATTCGCCGTGGGGACTGGGTGCCGAGATCGGTTCATAAGAACAATCGAGAAATCAGCAGTGCAATTGCGGAATTAGAGGGTATCCTCAACCGCGACCCGAGTGATGCCGAAGTGGCAAAACACATGGGGCTCAGTTTAGAGCAGTATCACAGTGCTTTAACTGACATTAATTGCTCAAGACTGGTTGGAATTGAAGATTTAGGCGTCTCAGATGATGTAATATCTCCGAATGAAGACTCTCAAGATAATACGCCTTTTCAAGGGGTTGCTGATGAGTCATTCCGCCAAGCTTTGATCGATTCGATAAAACAACTTCCGGAAAGGGAAGGCCTTGTGCTTTCGCTTTATTACGACGAAGAACTCAATTTAAAAGAGATTGGGGAAGTGTTAGGTGTCAGCGAATCTCGTGTCAGCCAAATACTGAGCCAATCTATGCAGCGTTTACGCACTAAGTTAAGTGCTTGGACACAGAACGACTAACAACACTGATCCTATTCAGTGGAGGCTAATTTGAACAAAAACATGAAAATTCTCATTGTTGATGATTTTTCAACGATGCGCCGAATTGTTAAAAACCTACTTCGCGATTTAGGTTTCAACAACACTCAAGAAGCAGATGATGGCTTGACCGCGTTACCTATGCTGAAAAAAGGCGAATTTGATTTCGTGGTAACTGACTGGAACATGCCAGGCATGCAAGGGATTGACCTGCTTAAACACATTCGCGCAGACGCAGAACTTAAGCACCTTCCAGTGCTTATGATCACAGCTGAAGCGAAGCGTGAGCAGATCATCGAAGCTGCGCAAGCGGGTGTTAATGGTTACATTGTGAAGCCTTTCACTGCTGCAACGCTGAAAGAGAAACTTGATAAGATTTTTGATCGCTTATAAGCATCAATAAATTTAGGCACTTCTAGGTAAACACTGACTGATAAGTTATCTGTTTATCTCGATAGCCTAAGCGCACAAAGTATGCGGAGTAAGGCCGAATTCAGGATGATTTCATTAGAACAAGCAAAAAAATTAGTAGAGCTGCTTGAGAACGATGAGCAGCAAAATGCTGATTCTCTTGTGAGAAGCATTTATGAAGATAACTTTAGTCTTCAAGACAATCCAATGCTTCAAGAAATAGGAAGTCTGACACGCGACCTCCACGACTCTTTGACTCAATTCAATTTCGATGAACGCATCAGCGTTATCGCAAATGACGAAATCCCTGATGCAAGGGATCGCCTTCAGTATGTCATTGATAAAACGGAAGTTGCGGCAAATAAGACGATGGACGCTGTCGATCGCTGTATGCCAATCGCAGACAACCTACACGAGTGTTTACTTCAAGTAAGGCCTCAATGGAATGAACTGATGCATGGCCGCATTGAGCTGGCACAATTTAAAGCTTTATGTCACCGCATTGATGGATTGCTTGTCCAAGTAGAAGGCGACAGTACTGAACTACGCGGACAATTGACTGAAATCTTGATGGCTCAGGATTTCCAAGATTTAACTGGGCAGATAATCAGCAAAGTTATTACCTTGGTGAATGAGGTGGAAGGACGTTTGGTCGAGATTCTCACGGTATTCGGTGCGAATCAAAAAGAGCCAACTCCAGAGTCAGAGAAGAAAGCATCGATTGCGCCTGAAGGTCCAATTATGAACCCAGAAGAGCGCGAAGACGCTGTCGCATCTCAAGATGAAGTCGACGATTTGTTATCCAGTCTTGGATTTTAAAGGTAACGTATGAGCTACGATTTAGACGAAGATATTCTTCAGGACTTTTTAGTCGAAGCAGGAGAGATCCTTGAACTCCTATCAGAACAACTGGTAGAGCTTGAGAATAACCCTGACGACAAAGACCTATTAAATGCTATTTTCCGTGGTTTCCATACAGTAAAAGGTGGTGCTGGTTTCCTAGCATTAACTGAGCTGGTGGATACTTGTCATGGTGCTGAGAATGTGTTCGACATTCTGCGAAACGGCCAACGCAGCGTAACATCAGGTTTGATGGATACCATGCTGCAGGCGCTAGATACAGTCAATGTACAGTTTCGCGCCGTGCAAGATCAGGAACCTTTAGTGCCAGCCGACCAATCTTTATTGGATGAACTTCACCGTCTCTGTAAACCAGAGTCTGCGGATGAAGTGGCACCAGTAGAAGCGCCTGCACCTATTATCCCTGAACCTGTTGTTGCAGCGCCTGAGCCTGTTATTGCTCCGGAACCTACTGCTGAAAACTCAAACATCAATGCATCTTCAGTCGATGATATCTCTGAAGATGAGTTTGAACGCTTGCTTGATGAGCTTCACGGTAAAGGTGGTTCACCAACAGCGCCTTCTGCACCAACACCGCCGCCAGCACCCGCTGCACCTCAGTCTGTTGCTGACAGTGGTGATATTACTGATGACGAATTTGAAAAGTTATTAGATGAATTGCACGGTGCGGGTAAGAGCCCGACAGCGGCAAGTTCAACGCCTCCTCCACCGCCAACGCCGCCAGCAGCACCTGTTTCGGCGATGTCTGAAGGCGATGATCTGATGACTGACGAAGAGTTCGAGAAGTTACTTGACCAACTACATGGCTCAGGTAATGGACCTTCGATTGAAGAATTGGATGCCGCGACTAAGCCAGCAGAAGTTAAGGCAGTAGCACCTCAAGCTGCGCCTAAACCTGCTGCGCCAGTTGCCGTTAAAGCTGAGCCAAAACCGAGCGCTCCAGCAAAAGCTGAAGTTAAAGTGCCGGCTAAGAAGCAACAAGCTGAAGCGACAGTTCGTGTTGATACATCAACACTGGACACCATCATGAACATGGTGGGTGAACTGGTATTGGTGCGTAACCGACTAGTCAGCCTAGGCCTCAACAGCAACGACGAAGAAATGTCGAAAGCTGTCTCTAACTTAGATGTTGTTACTGCAGACCTTCAAGGTGCGGTAATGAAGACTCGTATGCAGCCGATCAAGAAAGTATTTGGTCGCTTCCCACGAGTTGTCCGTGACCTTGCTCGTAGCTTGAAGAAAGACATCGTTCTTGAAATGCGTGGCGAAGAAACGGACCTTGATAAAAACTTAGTAGAAGCACTTGCTGATCCCCTGATTCACTTGGTGAGAAACTCTGTCGATCATGGTATTGAAATGCCAAACGACCGTGTTGCTGCGGGTAAATCACAAACGGGTAAAGTGATTCTGTCTGCCTCTCAAGAAGGTGACCACATTGAACTGGCTATCGTTGATGACGGTGGCGGTATGGACCCTGATAAGCTTCGTGCTATCGCGGTTAAACGTGGCCTGATGGATGAAGATGCAGCGTCTCGCTTATCAAATAAAGAGTGTTTCAACCTGATTTTTGCTCCTGGCTTCTCAAGCAAAGAGCAGATCTCGGATATCTCTGGTCGTGGTGTGGGCATGGACGTTGTGAAAACAGCGATCAACACACTGAACGGCTCTATTGATATTGATTCAGAAATGGGACAGGGCACCAAGATCACCATCAAGGTTCCACTAACCCTAGCGATTCTACCAACCTTGATGGTCGGTGTTGCCGGTCATCCATTTGCATTGCCATTGGCTTCTGTAAACGAGATCTTCCACCTAGATTTAAGCCGCACAAACGTGGTTGATGGCCAGCTGACGATTATCGTTCGCGATAAGTCTATTCCGTTGTTCTACTTGCAAAACTGGCTTGCTCCTAAAGCGGGTATTGTTGAGCTGCGTAAAGGGCACGGCCATGTTGTTATCGTACAACTTGGTAGCCAACGTGTTGGTTTTGTTGTCGATACGCTTATCGGTCAAGAAGAAGTCGTGATCAAGCCGCTTGATAAGCTTCTGCAAGGCACGCCAGGAATGGCAGGTGCGACAATTACAAGTGACGGACACATTGCATTGATTCTAGATGTGCCGGACTTGTTGAAGCAGTACGCAGCTGCGTCAAGAATTTAATTTAAGGATAAATATGGCGATTAAAGTATTAGTCGTTGATGATTCGAGTTTCTTTCGTCGTCGCGTTAGCGAGATCATCAACTCAGAGGCTCGCCTAGAAGTCATTGATGTAGCAGTAAACGGTAAAGAAGCCGTTGAAAAAGCGAAACAGCTAAGACCTGACGTAATCACGATGGATATTGAAATGCCTGTCATGGACGGTATCACTGCCGTTCGTGAAATCATGGCCGCGTCTCCAACGCCTATTTTGATGTTTTCATCGTTAACGCATGATGGAGCGAGAGCAACGTTAGATGCGTTAGATGCAGGTGCTCTCGACTTCCTTCCTAAGAAGTTTGAAGACATTGCACGTAACCGCGACGATGCAGTTGCATTGCTTCAACAGCGTGTGATTCAGATTGCAGCGAAGCGTGCGTTTATGCGCCGTGCTCCTATTGCGCCGAGAGCGACTGCGACGACTGCAACATCTACGCCATTGCGCCAACCGATTTCAACAGCAGCTTCGACTTCGACAGCGAAGCCTGCGGTTGCATCAACGGCGAAATTCAGAGCGTCAGGTAAGAAGTATCAATTAACAGCAATTGGTACGTCGACTGGCGGCCCTGTTGCTCTACAGAAGATTTTGACTCGCATCCCTGCTAACTATCCACACCCAATTGTGTTAGTTCAGCATATGCCAGCAACATTCACTGCTGCTTTTGCGAGCCGATTGAACACCTTGTGTAAGATTGAAGTTCGCGAAGCGCAAGACGGTGATGTGTTAAAACCTGGCGTGGCGTATCTTGCTCCGGGTGGTAAACAGATGATGGTGGATGGCCGCGCAGGGTCTGCACGTCTAAGAATTATCGATGGCGGCGACCGCATGAACTACAAGCCTTGTGTGGATGTCACATTCGGCTCTGCAGCGAAGATCTACGGCGACAAAGTGTTGTCTATGATCCTGACTGGTATGGGCGCAGATGGTCGAGAAGGTTCGCGTATGTTGAAAACTGCGGGCTCGACAATTTGGGCACAAGACGAAGATAGCTGTGTTGTATATGGTATGCCTCAAGCTGTAGCAAAAGCTGGCATTTCTACTGAAGACCTCCCTCTAGACCGTATCGCGGAAAGGATCTTGGTCGAAGTTGGGTTAGCTTAGGTAAATCGAAATGATTGTTTGGAGTGTTGCAAACCAAAAAGGTGGTGTTGGTAAAACGACCACGACCGTGACTCTAGCAGGTTTACTTGCGTTGAAGGGGCACCGTGTTCTGTTGGTTGATACTGACCCACATGCATCACTGACCACCTATCTGGGTTACGATTCAGATACGGTGGAATCGAGCCTGTTTGATCTGTTCCAGCTGCGTGAATTTAACGCGCAGACGGTAAGACCTTTGCTTTTACAAACGGAAGTCGAAGGTATCGATATTATCCCTGCGCATATGTCTTTGGCGACATTAGACCGTGTAATGGGAAATCGAAGCGGCATGGGGTTGATCTTGAAGCGTGCTTTGGCCGCTTTAAAAGATGACTACGACTATGTGTTGATCGATTGCCCGCCAATTCTTGGTGTGATGATGGTCAATGCATTGGCTGCAAGCGATCGTATATTGATTCCGGTACAGACGGAATTTTTGGCGATGAAGGGCTTAGAGCGCATGATTCGCACTTTGACCATTATGCAGAAGTCGCGCAAAACACCGTTTAAGGTGACGATTGTCCCGACGATGTACGACAAGCGAACCAAAGCCTCACTGCAAACATTAACGCAGCTCAAAGATGATTACCCAAACCAAGTTTGGACGTCTGCTGTGCCGATTGATACCAAGTTTCGAGATGCGAGCCTAAAGCGCTTGCCAGCCTCTCATTTTGCATCGGGTAGCCGTGGTGTATTTGCTTATAAACAGTTGCTTATTTATCTCGAAAGGTTGGCGATAAATGAGCGCGAATAAAGAATCAACATTGGCGCAGCCAAGTCTCTCCAGTGAACAAGCACTGGATGATTATTTTACTGCGCTGTTAGGTGATGAAAGCTTTGAATCTGACGATTTTTTTGTTGACGAGTCGAGCGACGAATCGCAATCTGAAGAGCCAGAGCCAGAGCCA